>DVNB01000013.1 GCA_018714695.1 Candidatus Ornithomonoglobus merdipullorum
CGTTTTCTCGAACAGTTTCTGTGCAAAGAGCGTTACAGCGCACGGCGCGATAGCCTCCTACCCCGGCTTATCGGAGATGTGTTAAAATTTTTCGCCAAAGCTATTGAAAAAAGGCGTGCATTTTGGTATAACCCGAGTTTGCCACTTCAAAGAGCAAAAACGGAGCATAGTAGTGCTCCGTTTTTGTGAATATGATGCTGTTTTTTCGAGTATTATGCGATTTAAAAACTTTTGAGATTATGTACCTACACGACGTGACTATATGAAAATCTTTAAAGCCTTTTTAATCGCTTTTAACTCGGTCCTTGTATATAATTTTTTCGGTATTTCAATGTTGAATGCCTTAAGTATAAGTTGTAGGTCCGGATCATCAACATCCATGAATCGATACAGTTCACCAGGTAAACGGTCAACTTTCCATTTGTTAAGCGCTTGTTGAATACGCTCTCCATTCAGTCCTGTGCTCCAATATGCGTCCTCATCAACTTTGACTTGACCTGAATAAACAATTCTCTTTTGTATCAGTCTCATTATGAGCAATGCAATCATGCATATCAATAGATGCGCTGTCACATGCTTAGGAGTACGGACATATATCGGACGTGTCTCTAAATTACTCTTCATGATCTCGAATTGATATTCAATTTGTGTTAATCCGTGATACTTGTCGATAATCTCCTGCGTGTCCATATTTAATTCTGACGTAACAATTTGATAGTATCCAAGACTGTTTTTGTATTCGTCAATTTTATCAAAGTCAATAAGCGGCTTAATATCGTTCGAATCCATGATTTCGCCTGTTTTCAGGTTTAGGCAGTCTTTTTTGAAAAATTTTTTCAAGCTGTTTGACTGTTTTGACGTAATACGAAAGTTTTCCGGAGACTGCTTTAGTTTTTCCAAGAAATCGAGAAATTTTTTGTTTTCTTTTTCGCTTCGCCGTTGAAATTTTGCACTCCAATATACAACGACCTTTTCTTCTATCGTGCGCTTGTGTCCGTGCTCGTCTGTTACGGAACGTTTTATGATACGTGATTTGTATTTGAATGTAGTGTCTGTGTTAATATAGCCCTCGTTATCGTAGATCCAATCACGTTCTTTCTTAGTGCTTTTAAGTATGCTTTTGGAAACGATATAACCGTTCCCAGCATCATGCACATGTAAAAGATTTTTGTAATTGTAGATCCCCCTGTCAGCGATCAAAATGAAGCGTGAGAAATCCAAGTCATCAATATTCTTTTTCAGAGCCGGGCGCAAAGTTAAGTGGTCAAGAGTATTGCCCGGAAAAGACTCGATGGCTATTGGTATGCCGTTGTTATCCATAAATAGCCCCATTTGAACGATGGGCTGTTTTCGTTCTTCTTTAGATACCCCGTTTTTACGTATACCTCGTTCGATGATATCTCCATTTTCGTCTAAAATATCTTCATCGGGATCTTCAATCTCGAAATAGAAGTTTGTAACATCGTAATAGATAATTTGCGGAGAACGGTGAGCCTTCTTCACAAGATTTGTATTTATGCGGCGTATTATCTTATCCTTATGAGAGAAGATAAAATCTAATGTATCATAGACGTTATCGGGGTTATGCTCACCAAGTATAGGTTCATAGTAATCCAGGTTCTGACGGACTGTGGCAGCCTTTGAATCAGGATTTAGCAACCTGCCGAAAGTGAGTAGTTTAGCAAAACCGTAGACATCGTATTCCAACTTAGAAAAAGCCTTGTACGAGGAAAAGAAGGTATTAAGCCCTAACTCCTCAAGAATTTTTTCGAGAAGAATATTGGCAAAGAGGCGTGGGTGCCCAAAGCAATCAGGACTGCCTTCGGCTATCGCGAATCGATACGTCTCTGTAGCTTTTCTGTCGGAACAAAACGGCAGCAAAGAAGGTATGAGCGGATCGCCGGCTTTGAAAGACTTACGAAGTCTATTGATGTAGTCGGGTTGCCCGTCATCGAAACGGTCTAATGGACCGATGTTAAGCAAGACATTTTTAGTGGAAACCATAATACCATTTTTGTTGGGTTTACGAACAGCGTGAACAAGCCTTAAATAATTTTTGCCGTTATTTTTAATACACTCGATAAACATAGGACCTCCATGACACAATACATATAACGATATACCTACATAAATATTATATCATAAAACATTCTAAAAGTCAAGTCCTTATCACAAATTTTTATATTTCATTTTCATTACAAGTGGCAAACTCGGGTTATATCACAAATGCCGCAGGATGAGCGGACAAAAAAGTGAAAAAACGGACAAAAAAACGGACAAAGCGGACAAAGCGGACAAAGCGGACAAGCTCGTGTCCGCTTCCCATATAATAAGTCTTACCGTGTGTCAGTCTGAATTCCTTATCCTGTCTATCATACTCTCGCGCTTTACGCTCCTGTTCACTATGAGCGTAACGATGAGCTGCCCCAGAGCAAGCACAGCTGCGAGTATCACCGTTTCCGTCACGGGATAGTGATACACCGATATGCTCATGAAATGATCTGCCTTTGCCGCGAGGAACATGATATACCCTATCGCGTTTCCGACCGTCACGGAGAGGATGAGCGTGCCGAGACTGAAAACAAGCCCCTCGCCGGAGAGCATCCGGCGCAGCTGCGGGGCTGAAAGACCTATCGCCTGCAGTATCCCCAGCTCTCGCTTCCTTGTCACTATGCTCGTTACCATCGTATTTATAAGATTTATAAAGCCTATGACCGCTATCATTATAAGTATTATATACATAGGGTATTTTACGATGCTCACCGACGCTTCGCCAAGGCGCAGTTCCTCGTCCATCGAGTAGAGCACGAACCGCTCATCGGTCGACTGTATGTCCAGAAGCGCGTCCTTCACACTGTCGTATTTATCGGGATCGGCTGATATATAGAGGTCGGTCGCGGTATTTGCCGTAATGCCTAAGCTGTCATATACCTCGCGCGGCAGAAGGAACATACCGTCGCTCGACTCATAGCTTGCGGTGATCGTCACAGTGAGCGGTATCTCATTTTTTCCGTCGTGCACCGTAAGAGGGATCACATCGCCTATCTCAAGGCCGTACTCTGCCATGAACTGCGAATTGGCGCATATGACGCCGTTTTGGGCGATCATTGAATCATAGTCTATCTCGCCGCCGGTCAGCTCGCTCTCCAGTCTCTTTGCATCGTCTCTGTCAAAGTATGAAAGAGTGTCGCGCCTTCCGTTTTCGAATACAGGTGACGCGAAATCGGAGCTTATGAGCACTGTATCGTTCTCCGTCACTCCCGTAACTCCGTCTATGCCGGCTATCTGCGCCTTCAGTTCGCCGCTTAACGGGTTGTCAAGCTGTATGGTGTCGAGATTGTTCTCAGGATATTCCGCATCGTTCCTCGAATAGTCGAGCGCTATACGGAAATCACCCTCCGGTATCTCACGGCGTGCTATATCCCGGGGATCCATGCTGTTTATTATCCCGGCAAAAGACATGAACAGCACGCAGCTCAGTCCCATGGTCACCATCGTTACAGCGGTCCTCTTTTTGTTCCTTATAAGATTTGCTGAGATGAGCGCCCGCACATTCATGCTTCTCCTGCCCCCGCGGAGCTTCTTTCCGACGGTATCCTCCGTATAACGCATAGCCTCCACCGGCGATACCTTCCCCGCCATGCGCATCGGCTTAAGGAGTGAAATGAATACCGTAACAAGCACAACTGCCGCCGCCGCAAGCAAAAGCGGAAGCGAGAACATATCATAATGATATGTACTTACCGCATACGCGGCAGGAAGCTCCTCCGAAAGACTGTTTATTACCGCGGGGAACGCGACGTATGGTATAAGATAACCCAGCACAAGTCCTATCGGGACCGATACCGCGCATTCGGCAGCGCCCTCACGCAGCAGCATAGAGCGTATCTGCTTTTTTGACGCGCCGAGTGCCTTCAGCCTGCCTATCTCACGTACATCCGTTATCACACCAACATAATATATGCTGTATATTACCATCCCCGCAAAAACCGCGATCACTGCCGCCGCCGCGCAGACTATCGTTATCATCTCAATGCCCGGATCGGTCATAGTCAGAAGATAACCGCGGTTTATGTCCACATCGCTTTCCTGACAGCCTATGTCCGCCGCTACCTTGTTTATAAGGGCGCATATTTCGTCATAGTTAAGGCTGTCCTCGCCTTTTACTCGTATGTTTGCGTTCATACGCCGCTCATCATCGGGTATGAGGCTTTCAACGAGGCTTTTTGATACCGCTGCGCCGTAGGCGATGCGGCTGTCGTTTATCTCACCGAGCTTCGACACGTCGTTCTGTGAGACGAGCCCGGTTATAACGAAATCGCGGGTCACTATTTCGCCTTCGCCGTTGGGGCGGAACGAGATGGTTACGGTATTGCCTATTTCGGGCGCCGTGTCCATCCTCTCGAAAAACGCGGGAGGTCCGTATATCTCATCATCGGTTTCCGCAGCCCTTCCTTCTGTAAGGTTGCCGAGCCCGTTTACTATGCCCGGCTTTGCATCCTCGGAATATGTCAGAAACCCGTTCATGCTCCCGTGATCGATCGTTGCGAATATCTCGGAGAGCTGCACCGCCTCAACGTCGAGATGAGACTTGAGCTGCTTCGCCTGCTCCAATGTTATGTTCTTGAATACCGCATGGCGGTTCGATTCCGCCGCCGCCTGCTGTTTCTGCGAGTCGAACAGCGCAAGCGCGCTCGTTGCGAGCCCCGCAAGCAGGGTCGTCGTAAGAGTTATCGCAAGCATGGTGAGCAGCGTGCGGCTTTTGTTGAATCTCATGCGCCCGAGCGCAAGCTTCGATAATACATTCATCCTGCCGCGCCCCCTTTATTCCGCTATGCGCCCGTCTTCGATCACGAGCGTCCTGTCCGCCATCTGAGCTATGTCCTCGTTGTGCGTTATAACAACAAGCGTCTGACCGTATTTCTTTACCGACAGCTTGAGCATCGCCATTACCTCGTCGCCTGTCTTTGTGTCAAGGTTCCCGGTGGGCTCGTCCGCCAGTATGATGGACGGCTTCGCCGCCGCGGCGCGCGCTATAGCGGCTCTCTGCTGCTGTCCGCCCGAGAGCGTGCCGGGCAGATTTTTTACCTTGCTTTCAAGACCGAGCGTCTTTATTATATCTCTGACATATCTTTCATCTACCCTTCTCCCGTCAAGACCAATCGGCAGAACGATGTTTTCCCAGATGTTGAGCGACGGCACGAGATTGTACGCCTGAAACACGAAGCCTATCTTTCTGCGGCGTATCTTTGCGAGCTGCGGCTCCGAAAGCATTGCGATGTCTTTTCCGTCTATGATAACGCTGCCGGAAGTCGGCGTGTCAAGCGCGCCGAGCATGTGCAGCAGCGTGGATTTTCCGCTTCCCGATTTACCTACCACCGCAACAAACTCCCCGGCGTTTATGGTAAGGCTTACGTTATCGACAGCCTTTACAAGGCTTTCACCCTCGCCGTAGTATTTACATAAATTCCTTGCTTCAAGAATTGTGTTCATTATGATTCCTCCCGTATCTCTTTTATGTCTTTATTATACGGCGCGAATCTTACATTTGTCTTACAAAGATGCTTACGTTTTGCTTACGAAAATGCTTCAGGACATACGCATGAGTAAATTTTTTATGAATAAGAAGCGGAAACACAACCAAGGCTCCCCTGAAAAGGGAGCGGACTCGACAGCTTGCCGGGCGATGTCCCGTCAGCGAAGCTGACTGAGGGGTTTCGCCTTCTTTACTACAAGTTCATGCCGCCGAACCCCTCCACCGCCGTTCGGCGGTTCCCCTCCCCTTTCAGGGGAGGCTTGCACAATCTATCGCCTTCACATACTGTTAATATAATATTTTAACTCACGCAAATGTCCTGAAAAATGCTCCTCACTTTTTGTCAATTGTCAATTGTTCTAAGTATTTCCTCAAGGCTTTTGTCCGGCGTCCTTATGCACCTTTTCAGAAGATACAGCCCCTCCGGATCGCGCGATATATCGTTTACTCCCTCTGTGCACGAAAGACTTGCCTTGAAGCCCATGTCCTTAACGATATCTATGGATTCGCTGCTCACGAGCCCGAACGGATATGTGAACACCTCCGGCGCCGCACCGAGCTTTTCCTCGCATTTTTTCTGCATTGCGCCAAGATCGTCCGTCAGCGCGATGCGGTATTCCTCTTCACTCTCACCGCTCTTTCTCTGACATCCCTGGCGGCTGCCGCTTACGGAATGCATGTTGTAGGTGTGGTTCTGTATCTCTATAACACCCGAGCGCGCAAGCTCCGCGGCGGTGTCCCATGTAAGATACGCGTAATTGGCGTTTGTGTCCTGATTTTCGGTATACATATCCGTATATGCACCGACAATGGATATGACCGCTCTTGCGTCATATTCTTTCAGCAGCGGATATACATAGACATAATTATTGTAAAAACCGTCGTCAAATGTAAGTATGACCGGATTTTCCGGCAGCTCAGTCCCCTCGTACACGTAGTCGATGAGATCGCGAAAAACTATGGTGTTATATCCATTTTCGCTGATATACTTGAGATCACTCTCAAGCCCTGTAAGCGGGACCGTGTATCTGTCTCCCCCGGGATGCTTCAATACGCTGTGATACATGATTATAGGCACCTTCACAGCGGTGTTTCCCGGCGCCATGGTCTGTACCGTGCTCCGCGATATGCCTGCGGCAATCAGCACCGCGGCTGCAGCCGCGGCGGCGATAAGATGTTTCAGCTTTATATATATCATTCTCCCGGCACCCTTTCATAGAAACCGTATCGGCGCTCATACTCACCCGTGTTTTCGTTTTTAACGACAGCACATCTGTTGTTCATGAGCAGCTTTGCGATATCGTAGCAGTCTATCCATATCTCCGAATCGCTCTCCTTCTGTGACTCGTCAAACACAAGCTCTATCCCCATATGCAGATGCGGCACGTTTATATTGTTCACGTTTTCCGTCTCACTGTAGCCGGTCATCCCGAGATAGCCTATAACATCGCCCGCCATGACCTCTGCGCCCTCCTTTACGATCGGCGTGTACGGATGATCCTTGCGCAGATGCGCATAATAGTAATACCGTTTCCTGTCAAAGCTGCGTATGCCTATCCTCCATCCGCCGTAGCGGTTCCAGCCGACACATTCTATGATCCCGCTCTCTATCGCGACCACCGGGGTCCCGATGCTCCCGAAGAGATCGTGCCCCATATGCCGTCTGGCATAGCCGTAGGTACGCGCGTTCGCGAAATCGTCGTAATGCTCAAACGAGAAACCCTCGGCGATCGGGCAGAACACCTTAAGTCCGTACCGTTTCTCCCACACGACAGTGTCCTCCGACTCTGTCTGAACGGTATACTCTCCGATAAATCCGCCAAGCGCCGCCGCGAACGCCTTCTTGTAATAATCGTAATATTTCATGTCCCCGGCGATCTCATCCATGGTCTCACCACTTTCAAGCCTTTCAGTTACCTTATCGAGATCGGAGCTTTTATAGCTCGAAAAATCGTTTCCGTTAAGAGCCGCAAGATACGCCAAGAGCTCCGTCCATGAGCAGTGAGCGTCCGTGCCGTAGGAATCGATATCCGCCTTCATCGCGTCCGCCATCGCCTCATAGGATACATTAAAATCCACCCAGTTTATTATACTGTTCTCCAAGCTGTTCTCAACGTTCACCGCGCGCATGCCGCATGACGACACCGCGTATATTCCTCCCGCGGCAAGCACAGCCGCCGCCGCGAACACCAACAGAGTTTTCCGCGAAAGCCTTATAAACATAATAATGCCTCGATCCTTTTTAAGTATGTTTGGGTAATTGTAAAACGCTGCCGCATTTTGCAATTACGTCTCATGCCTGATGTATTGCCGAAATATCGGTTCCGCAATCACCTGTTTCAGGTATATAGACAGTATATTTATAAGCTCAGCGAAAAATTACAGATACTATGCTCTGCCGCTGTCCAAAGCCCTAAGCCAGCAGGAGCTGCACGGTAAATATCGTGCCCTTATGCGGCGCGGGTCTGTGCGATACCGTTCCGCCGGTGCTCTCTATTATCCTGCGGGAAAGATACAGCCCCACTCCGCTGCCTTCATTGTTTTTCACTTCCTCCGCGGTGCCCCTGTAAAAGCGGCTGAACACCTTGTTGCTCTCGTCCCTGGGTATGCCTATCCCGTGATCCTCTATCTCTATCCTTACGAAGCTATAGAGTTTCATAACGCGGATCTTTATCGTGCTCTCACTCGGGCTGTATTTTACCGCGTTGTCAAGTATATTCGCTATCGCCTCGGCGGTCCATTTTTTGTCCGCCGTTACCGCTGTATCCTGAAATTCCTCCGTATCTATCTCTATATTTTTCTTCAGCGCGGAATAGTACACGGAATTCACCGCGTCTATCAAAAGCTGCGTCATGCTGACGCGCTCAGCCTTCGGCTCTATCATGCCCGTCTCAAGCCTCGATATGCTTATAAGCGAGCCCGCCAGCGACTCAAGCCTGTCTATCTGCGCATTGCACCTTGATATGAACTCCGCCCGCTCCGATTCGCTTTCGGATACCGAATATACAGAAAAGCAGCTTTTAAGCGCGCTTACGGGCGTTTTAAGCTGATGCGAAATATCCGTCACCAGCGTTTTTGTGCTGTCACGCTCCGCATCGAGAGCATCTGATCTCAGCTTCATCGCTCTGCCTATCTTTTTGAGCTGATCCGACACCAAATCGTTTTCAAACGTGTTAAGCGCTCCGTCCTCAATAAAAGAAAAATCACCCGAGGCGCATCTATCCAGCATGTCCATGACAGCGGCTTCTGCCGAGCTTTTTTTCCTGTTATGACAGATAATGAACGCCGTACCGCCGAGAAAGATCAAAGCCCCCGCAGCGGCGGAAATACCGATCCCCGCCAAGGCAAGCCTTCTGTACTCAGGCATATCCCACATCGGGCGGTCATTATCATAGCCGTACGCGGAGAGCGCCTCCATCCCCGACTGCGCATCTCCGCCTCCCGTGAGCGCCGTTCCTATGCGAGACACAGCCTCCGGATAATCATCGGTCACCGCACCGGCTATCCTGTATACCGTGCCGCGCTCAGCTGAAAATGCTGCCCCGGCAAGCGAGTACGAAAACAGAGAAAGAGCGGCAGCGATCGCCGCCGCTGCCACTGCAAGTATGATAAATGCACGTTTCATATACTTCTGCATCCCCTTTCCCATATGTATCCGAGCCCGCGTACATTCTTGATATATACGGGCTTTGACGGATCATCCTCTATCTTCTCGCGGAGCCTGCGTATGTTTACCGCAAGTGTGTTGTCATCCACAAACGAGCCGTCTATGTCCCACAGAGCCTCCAAAAGCTGATTTTTCGACAGTATGCGTGTCGGATTTGTCATGAAATATTCCAAAAGCCGCTGCTCCCTGGCAGTGAGCCGCAGATATTCGCCGCGCTTTTTTGCGCGGTTCTCAGCTGTCAGGTATTCTATATCGCCCGATGCGATGCCTGTCGGAGCTGATACGCATCTTTTCATGACCGCGTTTATCTTTGAGACCAGAACAGACATCGAAAAGGGCTTTGTTATATAGTCATCGGCGCCCGCGCCGTAGCCGTTTATTATATCGCTCTCACCGTCAAGCGCTGTGAGGAACAGAAACATCACATCACTTTCGCGTCTTATCCCGGCGCAAAGATCAAGTCCGTTTCCGTCCGGCAGGTCTATGTCGCATATCACCAGCACCGGCTTCGCAGACGCAAACACCGCCCGCGCCCCGGCGGCTGTGGCTGCCGTATACACCTTATATCCTTCGTTTGAAAGTGTCAGACTCACCGCCCTTGAAAGGCTTTCGTCATCCTCAACAAGCAATATACCGCCGTTCAAAAATATCACTCCCCGAAATTATTTTTCCTATCAATTATACTACATTACGGCATGCTTATCAATATTTTTTTCAAAAAAGTATTGCGAGGTAAAGCAGACCATCTTAAACGAAGGTTCGCCATCCTCTGCTTCTTCCAAAGACGCTTCAAGCATCCTATGGGATAGACAACGCCATATTTGCTCCTACGCGCATAGACGGCGACGGAGCTTGCGGATGATGAATACTATCTCTTTGTTCCGAGCTATTCACCGGAGAACTGCCCGGCAGGCTATTGCGTAAATAGGATAAAAATAAACCTCCTTGGTAAAATTTTATCAAGGAGGTTTATTATATAAAATTTATCAAAGGACGTATTCAAAAGGAAGTATTCAATGGTATTATTGACAAGTCATGTTGATTTTATACCCATAATTATTATCTTATGAAAGGTTTATTCAAATGTGATCCTGTTATACCTGCCGCTTTCGTCGATACTGCCGGTATCTATTTCCGCAGTTATGCTCTCGCCGGTTTCGGGAAGACTTAGAGTCACTATGTAAGTCCCGTTATCCTCCCGCTCATTTGTAACAACAATAAAGCTCGTATACCTTTGAGATCTTACAGCAGTTAAGGCATCGTACTGCATATTACGCTTTTTCGCATCGTCGGGAAGATACATCTCATGCCCCGACTTACCGGGCTCATTTATTGCCGCACAGCTTACATTGCGTCCTTCGGCAACACGATACCAAAGCTGTACAGATCTGTCGTTATCCTCCAGCAACACGTCGCACGTTTTGTTTAAAACATCGTATCTGCTGTCTTCAACATTATATTCATCAGCATATCCCATCGCATCAGCAATACCGGTGTTATAATCAACTGCTGCTTTTTCTGCATTTCTTTTCGATACTGCGATCAGTGCCGATACGACTATGCATAAGATCACCGCAGCAGATGCGAATATCCCGATCATTTTTACTGCTTTGCTCATTTTTTCTTCACCCATTTCTCATAACTGTTAGCTCTTCAATAAATATTCCGTCACATGTGCACTGCATTAACACGTCCGAATATTCCTTATCTGAATAGAAATACATATAATGATCATATCCAAACGTAAATTTTTCATCATTTCCCGTGGAAAGCTCACACCATATATACTCACGTAGTATCAGCCGTATCAGATCCGATGCTTTGCCAATATTGAGCCTTATTCCTTCCTTCACTTCATTAAAAAGTTCGATATCGGCACTGTAATATTTGGTTAAGCCATACCTTTTATCCCGTTCTTCAACCTCATGACATGATAACATTTTTTCAAGAGACGATACAATAAGACATGATATCCCTACTACACTTGTTATATTGTTGAAAGTCCTTATGTATCTATCTTCCGTGTCGATATATTTCTCTATCGTTAAGGCTCCGCATTCCGTATCACTTACGGATGTCCAGTCTTGTTTTGTATAAATACCGTCTCGGTTTCTGTAGCGGGGATCGTATTTTGTAATTCTGTATTTATGCATACCATTACCTTTCAAAATCCAGCTTTTCCAATCCTTCTATTATTCCTGTACTCGTGGTTTTGATCCTGTAGAGTTTCTCTGTGCCATAATCCTTAATAAAAACCTGTCCGTAAATTATGTAATGTTTTAATTCTCTGCCGTCATTATCATAATAAGCTATTCCCGCATCGGCGCTGATATTAGGCAGCTCGTCATCTGAGGCTTCTGCAAGCTTTAATCCGTTTAGATAGTCCGTTATTATTTGTATCTTGTCTTTGTCAGTATACACCGCGTCCCCGTGTTCCTGCTTGTCAAAGCCTGTCGGATCGATCACACCGTATACCTTGAGCTCTCCTATCGAATCCGGATCAGGCTCAAAATCAAGATGCACAGATTTTCGTAAATTTGCCTTAAGCTCATTCATCATAAGCTCATAATTCGGATTATCAACATCAGTTATCATTCCTATTGTATAACACAAAGCGCCCAGCAACAATATACCAACACAACTGCATACGATAATAAGTTTACGTTTCATGATAATTTACCTCCCAATTGACAAAAAACTAACCCATTTATCTTATCATACCACTTTTCAAACTTAAAATCAAGATTTCTATGAAATTTTTACAAATAAAAACCGACTCTGCGCCGGAAAGCACAGAGCCGGAAATATTGATCATTATGAATTGTTCTTTGTGTAATTGAGCAGTCCGCCTGCATAGAGCATCTCCTTCTGTCTCTCGGAGAAGTTCACTTTACAATCAAATGTGTAACCCCTCGTTACATCGGTGACCTTGATCGTGTCTCCTGACGCGATCTGCTCGGCGATGTTCTCTATCTTGAGCTCGTCGTCCTGATCGATCTTGTCATAGTCAGCCTCGTTTGCAAATGTCATGGGAACTATGCCTGCATTTATGAGGTTTGCCATGTGTATTCTTGCGAACGATTTCGTTATAACTGCCTTTACTCCGAGATAGAGCGGCGCGAGAGCAGCGTGCTCACGTGACGAGCCCTGACCGTAGTTTGAGCCGCCTATAACTATGCTCTTGCCCATCTCGAGCGCTCTGTCGTGGAAGCTCTCGTCACATACCGCGAAGCAGTATTTGGAGATCTCCGGTATATTCGAGCGGAGCGGAAGTATCTTAGCGCCCGCGGGCATGATGTGGTCTGTTGTTATATTGTCTCCGACCTTGAGACTTACCTTTGCGTCAATATCCTTCGGCATCGGCTCGGATGTCGGGAACGGCTTGATGTTCGGTCCGCGAAGGACTTCTACGCTGTCCATTTCCTCCTCGGGCACGGGCGGTACTATCATATTGTCATTTACGAGGAATTCCTTCGGCATCTCGAATTCGGGCATCTCGCCGAGCGTTCTCGGATCTGTCAGCACGCCTGTGAGCGCCGATACTGCTGCAAGCTCGGGTGATACGAGATATATCTGTCCGTCAGCTGTGCCGGAACGTCCCTCAAAGTTTCTGTTAAAGGTCCTGAGCGAGATACCGCCGGAGTTCGGCGACTGTCCCATACCGATACACGGTCCGCATGCGCTCTCAAGCACTCTTGCGCCTGCCTCAAGCATATCAGCCAGAGCGCCGTTTTCAGCCAGCATCGAAAGCACCTGCTTTGAACCGGGCGCGATCGAAAGCGATACATCGGGATGCACCGTATTGCCCTTTAAGATATATGCGACCTTCATCATATCCATAAGCGATGAGTTTGTGCATGAACCGATACATACCTGGTCTATCTTCATCGGTCCTATCTCATCGACGGTCTTTACATTGTCAGGTGAATGAGGACATGCCGCCATAGGAACAAGCTCACTTAAGTTGATCTCTACGACCTCATCATAAACGGCATCCTCGTCGGCTGCAAGCGGTGTATAGACCTCTTCCCTGCCCTGAGCCTTAAGGAACTCATATGTGATCTCGTCTGACGGGAAAATTGAAGTGGTCGCGCCAAGCTCAGCGCCCATATTTGTGATAGTCGCGCGCTCCGGTACAGAAAGCGTCTTAACACCTTCGCCGCAGTACTCCATTACCTTGCCTACGCCGCCTTTTACCGAAAGACGTCTCAATACCTCAAGTATGATATCCTTTGCGGCAACCCATGGCTGAAGCTTTCCTGTAAGCTCTACCTTAACGACCTTTGGGCAGGTGATATAATACGTGCCGCCGCCCATTGCAACTGCAACGTCCATGCCGCCGGCGCCTATAGCGATCATTCCGATACCGCCGCCTGTCGGAGTGTGCGAGTCTGAGCCGATGAGCGTCTTGCCCGGAACACCGAAACGCTCAAGATGTACCTGATGACAGATACCGTTTCCGGGACGCGAGAAATATATTCCGTGCTTCTTTGCTACCGAACCTATGAAACGGTGATCGTCCATATTCATAAATCCGTTCTGGAGCGTGTTATGGTCGATATACGCAACCGATCGCTCCGTCTTTACGCGCGGAACTCCCATCGCCTCAAATTCAAGATACGCCATGGTACCCGTTGCATCCTGTGTGAGTGTCTGGTCTATCTTGATACCGATCTCGGTACCCTTGACCATCTCTCCTTCAACAAGGTGAGCAGACAGGATCTTTTCAGTCAAAGTCAATCCCATTATAATTCCTCCTTGAAAATCGATATAAATTGCATCATTAATATTTTACCTTTTTTCGAGCCGTTTGTCAAGCCGTTTTTGTCATCTTGCGCGGCTCGTGCAGTCTGTATCGGCAACTTTAGGTAAATATCACAAAATCACAAAAAAAATCATAATATAAATAAGAAATCTGACCGAACAAGAGGTGACGAATATGTACATATTTACATACGCTCTGGTGATACTGACGATAGTGTCGGGAATGATATACGGCATCCGGCTTGCGCTGCGCTCGTTCCGCTCCCGCAGAGTCCGCTGTATTTACTGTCCGCTATACTGTGAAAATGATACGGAATTCGAGCTTCGCCGTCTGCTGCATCTCTATCCCTCCGCAGAGCTGTACGCACCGCACTCACGCGCCGCCGCGCTGCTGCCGCGCGTAAAATGCGATTGAAACTATAGGTGATCGGCGTCTATAAAATCGCAGCCCTGCTTCCGCTTGGAATATTCCGCTCGCAGCATTTCAAGCACAATTTTTTTCTCGTATACGAGATGTCTGTAATGGCTCAGCGCGAAATATCTGACATTCAAAGAATCAAGGAATTTGATGGTTTCTCCGAGCTTGTATACGTTATATACGCGTCTTTCCTTCTTGAACCCGGCGTATGCTCCGTCCCCGAGGAATGCGTATTCATCTCCGTAAATCAACGCAAGGCAGCCCTTGGCATGGCTCGACGGCATAGGCATCACCGTTACCGGCACATCGTCCTCAAGCACGACCGGCTCTGTTATCACGGTGCCGGTGCGGGTGTGCCTTATAGTTTCCTTTGAGCCGTAAAGTCTGTCAAATCCGATACGGCTGACATTTGCGGTATGATCACGGTGAAAATGCGAGATCACGACCGTCTTTCTTCCCTGTACCGAATTTATCGCCTCCGCCGCCTCATCACTTGCGCCCGCATCAAAAATATAAGTTCTGTCCGCTCCGTCAATGAACACCACGTCCGACGACAGCGGCTCCTCTCCGGCAGGAAGATAGCGTACGCTGTCGTTAATTCTTATAAGCTCCATATGACCACACTCCCTTCATTATATAATTATAGCACGGTTCGCAAGAAAAATCAATGCGCAAAAACAGCATCCAACATACACCGATTTATGCAAAAAAAGGCTTTGCGTGACCGTAAAAGATCAATTGACGAATTGGAGGCAATGGCTGTATCGGGTACAGAGGGTACTGTAATAGAGTAAACCGGCAAAACCGTTCATATTGATCGTTAAAGATCCGGTTAATGTCAATACCCATAAAGGTAATTAAAGCAATAAAAAATCCGGCATGATACAGCTTAAAAGCCGTTTCACGCCGGATATGATCATTTATTTATTGCCGCAGCTTATATTTTCCATTCGTCGATGAGCCGGTCCAGACTGTATGCGGCATTTGCGGGACTCGTTGACGGGAGCTTTACAGCAGTCATTCCCGTCTCGGGTTCGAGAAATCTTTTATACAGCTTATACGACGTCGCACCGTTACAGAATATACGCTCTATCGGCGCTGTTTTCAGTATCACTGAAATATCGTTCGGAACGGCGTTTTTTATGCTGCTGTCACCCGAGCCGGTTATATCGCAGCTCTTTATGACATCCCAGACCGCTATACCGTTTCTTAAAAGAAACGCCTTCTTCTCGGCTATCGTCTCCGGTACCGCCTCGTTCCTCACCGCCGCGACTACACGCCAGAAACGGTTCTGCGGATGCCCGTAGAAAAAGCCGGTCTCGCGTGACTTCACCGACGGAAAGCTGCCGAGGATGAGTATTTTCGAATTTTCGTCATATACCGGTTCGATATTGTGAAATTCCAATGCCATGGCAGCCTCACATAAACATCGACACCGCAAACACGATGCCTATCGCAAACAGTACCACATGTACCCAAAACAGCCTGATTATCGCCGAAGGGTTTTCGGCGTCCTCAGCCTGTCTCATCAGCTTTACGAGGACCAGCGCCGCGCCGCAGATTATAAGCGGAGCGAAAAAGAACGCCAAAAGCGAGCTTCCGCTCGACCATTCTATTATGAACCTCAGTATCACCATGAAATACCCGAGCCCGGCAAGCAGCGCAAATATAAGCCTGCCCGCCGTGGTCGTAAGTGTTTTTAATATCCTATCGTTCATCTGATCAATCCATTGCCGCAAGCTCTTTGAACGCGTTCGCCATCTCGATCGCCGAAAGAGCACAGTCATAGCCCTTGTTGCCCGCCTTTGTGCCGGCGCGCTCTATCGCCTGCTCGATAGTATCGGTCGTGAGAACACCGAACAGAACCGGGATACCGGAATTCAAAGATACCTGCGCTATTCCCTTCGCAGTTTCGTTGCAGACCATCTCGTAATGTGAGGTAGCACCGCGGATGACCGCGCCGACACAGATCACAGCGTCAAACGACATGTTCATTACCATCTTCTTAGCCATGAGCGGCAGCTCGAACGCGCCCGGCACCCATGCCAGAGTTATGTCCTCGTCACGCACTCCGTGACGCTTTAAGCAGTCCTCGGCGCCCGAGATGAGCTTTGATGTGATGAATTCGTTGAACCTTGAAGCGACGATGCCAATCTTAAGCCCCTCGCCTATCAGCTTTCCTTCATAGACCTTCATTTATAATACCTCCTGATATTTAAAACTTTAAATAATGTCCCATCTTAAGCTTCTTTGTCTTCAGATAGAACTCATTTTCCTTTTTCGCCGGTATCTGGATCGGGACTCTTTCAACGATCTCTATACCGTATTCCGAAAGATCCGAGATCTTGTCGGGGTTGTTCGTCATTATCCTGAGCTTTGACGCTCCGAGATCGCGGAGTATCTGCGCGCCCTCGCTGTAGTCACGAAGATCCGGCGCGAAGCCCAGCTTTACGTTTGCCTCAACTGTGTCATACCCCTGCTCCTGCAGTGTGTACGCCTTTATCTTGTTCAGAAGCCCTATGCCTCTGCCCTCTTGTCTCAGATAAACGATGATGCCTCTGCCCTCCTCGTTTATCTTCTTCATCGATTCCGCAAGCTGCTCGCCGCAGTCGCACCGGCATGAGCCGAACACATCGCCGGTGAGGCACTCGGAGTGTACACGGCAGAGCACCGGCTCGCCGTTTGCAACGTCGCCCTTAACGAGCGCGACATGCGATTTTCCCGTTATTATATTCTTGTAGCCGTATATATCAAATTCGCCGTACTTCGTCGGAAGATACGCCTTCGCGCAGCGCTCCATGATCTTGTCATGAAGCCTTCTGTACGCCTGCAGATCCTGTATCGTTATAAACGTGAGGTCGTGCTCCTTCGCGAATTTCTCAAGCCCGTCGCGGCGCATCATCGTTCCGTCGTCCGCCATTATCTCGCAGCATAGCCCCGCCTGCTCCATGCCCGCAAGCCTTAAGAGGTCTACCGTCGCCTCTGTATGACCGTTTCTCTCAAGCACGCCGCCCGGCTTTGCCTCGAGCGGGAACATGTGCCCCGGACGTCTGAAATCCGACGGCTTTGCAGACGGTGAAACGCACATCCGCGCAGTGTAGCCGCGTTCCTCGGCGCTTATTCCCGTAGTCGTGTCAACATGGTCTATCGACTCGGTAAACGCCGTCTCGTGATTGTCAGTATTATTTGCGACCATAGGCCTCAAACCAAGCTTATGGATATATGCGCTGCTCATTGGCATACATATAAGTCCCTTTGCCGCGCTTGCCATAAAATTGACGTTCTCGGTCGTAGCAAACTGTGCCGCGCATATGAGGTCGCCCTCGTTCTCGCGGCTCTCATCGTCTGTGCAGAGGATGACCTTTCCGTTCCTGAGGTCCTCCATTGCCTGTTCTATCGTGTCAAAGCTCATTTATATCTACCTCCTGTATCAGAATCCGTACTTCGCAAGCAGCTCCGGCGTTATGCCCCGGCTCTCGCCGCTTACAAACTTTTCGACATACTTCCCTATCATATCACATTCTATATTGAGCCTGTCGCCCGTCCTGCGGCTGAGGAGCGTCGTTTCAGCCGCGGTATGCGGTATCACCGACACCGAGAATCTGTCTGTTCCGACCTCCGCCACTGTGAGACTTATCCCATCGAGCGCTACAGAACCCTTTTCTATGATATATCTCAACATCTCACTGCCCGCTGTGACAGTCACCCAGACGGCGTTGTCCTCGCGCACCATAGAAACTATCGTTCCGGTGCCGTCTATATGACCGGCAACGATATGCCCGCCGAACCTCCCGCCGAGCCTCATTGCGCGTTCAAGGTTAACGCGGCTCCCCGGCACCAGCCGGTCTATATTCGTCCGTCTGACAGTCTCCGCCATTACGTCCGCAACGAATACCGGCTTTCGTATCTCGTCCGCCGTGAGGCACACGCCGTTTACGGCAACGCTGTCTCCGAGGCTGAGATCATCAAAAATTTTGTCCGCGCGTATAGTGAGCCTGCACGACTTTGCTCCGCGAACTATTGCTTCCACCGTTCCTGTCTCTTCAATTATCCCGGTAAACATATTATCCCGCCTCCGTCATTTTATAATGTATCTTAAACGCACATCGGAGCCGATCCGCTTTATTTCCGGCTCACCGAGCATCACCGCGTTGTCCGGCGTTTCGACGCCCAGCGCACCCACCGCGGGCATACCGTCGCCGCCTATTATCTTCGGCGCGATATACACGATCGTCTCATTTACAAGTCCGGCTCTCAGCAGCGACGCGTGCAGCGACGCGCCGCCTTCTGCAAGGACACTGTCTATTCCGCGCCCGCCAAGGACGCGCATAAGCTCTGTAAGATCCGTTCTCCCGCCGCCGGTAAATATCACGTCCGCTCCCGCTGCTTTTATCCGCTCCGCCTTTTCGGCATCCGCGCCGCCTGCCGCGGCTATTATCGTCGGTATATCGCGAGCCGTCTTGATGATCTTCGAGTCGAGCGGGATCCGTAAATGACTGTCGCAGATGACACGCACCGGATCCGACGGCTCCTCGCACCGGCAGTTCAGCATCGGATCATCGGCAAGCACCGTGTTTATCCCGACCATGATAGCCGCGCAGCGTTTCCTAAGAAGCTGCGCATCGTCACGCGACGCTTCACTCGTTATCCATTTCGACGCTCCCGTATGCGCCGCTATCCTGCCGTCGGCGCTTATGGCGCACTTCATTATCACGTATGGCGTTTTATGTGTTATATAGTGAAAAAATATGGGATTAAGCGCATCGCACTCGTCCTTAAGCACTCCCTCGGTGACCTCGATGCCGTGCGAGCGGAGCAGCCCGAGGCTCTTTCCCGCCACCAACGGATTCGGGTCATAGGAGCCTACGTAAACATGCCCTATCCCCGCCGAGATCACAGCATCGGTACACGGCGGCTGTTTCCCATGATGGCAGCACGGCTCAAGCGTCACATACATATCGGCTCCCTTCGGATCCTCCGTACAGTTCTTGAGCGCGTTGCGCTCGGCATGCAGATCGCCGTAGCGTTCGTGCCAGCCCTTTCCGATCACCCTTCCGTCCTTCACTATCACCGCGCCCACGAGCGGATTCGGATTCGTAAAGCCCGTTCCGTTCTTTGCAAGCTCTATGGCAAGTCTCATGTATTCTTCCATAAAAAAACACCTCGAATACTTCGAGGTATCAAAAACAAACTTCCAAACAAAACAATAAGCTATGGTTTTTGTTGTTCTTCTCTCATCCGGACTATACCGTCGGTCCCGGAATCTCACCGGATCGACCCGAAAACGGGCTCACGGACTCGCGGACATATGCCGCTCACCGTCGGTCATGAATCTCACAATACCCCGAAGAATATTTAAACGCTCCATACGTTTATCTGAATATATAATATCACTGTGCGGCGATATTGTCAAGAGCTTTTGAAAAAAAATTACTCAAAGGGCGCCGCAAATTTTTCTGCGGCGCCCTCCGAATATCGTGATCAGATCACGGCAAGCATTATGAAGTTTATTATAAACAGCGCCGTGGCTACCCAGATTATCGGGTTTATATCCTTTATCTGCTTCTTGCAGATCTTTGCGATACAATAGAATATAAATCCGCCGGCTATACCGTAGGATATGCTGTAGCAGAACGACATGAACACTCCCGCGAAGAATGCCGGGATCGCCTCCGAGAGGTCGTCCCACTTGATGTCCTTGAATGCGGACATCATCATTACGCCGACAACGACAAGCGCCGGAGCGGTCGCCGCAAACGGCACCGCGCTTACGAAAGCGGCAAGGAACGCGCTCGCCGCGAAGCAGAGAGCTACGACCACCGCTGTGAGTCCCGTGCGTCCGCCCGCGCCTATTCCCGCGGAGCTTTCAACGTATGTAGTCGTGTTTGAGGTTCCGAATATAGCGCCTATTGATGTTGCCGTAGCGTCGGCAAAGAGCGCCTTGTCCATCTTTGACTTGAATCCCGAATTCGTTTCCATCGCATCCTCGTCCTCCTGGCTGAATATGCCCGAGCGGCGGCCCGTTCCTATGAACGTTCCGATCGTGTCGAACGTATCAGAAAGACTGAACGAGAATATCGTTATGAGCACGAGCGGTATCTTCGCCGCGTCGGAGAAGAGCGAACCAAGACCCTCGCTCGTGAATATAGCGCAGAAGGTCGTTGGGAGCTGGCTGCATGCCTCCGTAAAGCTCACGCTCTCGCCCGGTACCGTAACGCCCATCGGGATACCCAAAAGAGCCGTTACAACTATGCCTATCAGTATCGCGCCCTTTACCTTGCAGAGGAGCAGCACTACCGTAAGCACAAGTCCTATGAGGAAAAGCCAGAACGCAGGCTGATTTAAAGCGGCGAGAGCGGGAACGCCCGAGTCGAAGCCGATGAGCCCGACGTTCAATATGCCTATATACGCCACATATATACCGATACCGCCGCCTATGGCATTTTGCAGGCTTCTCGGTATCGCCTTTATGATATACTTACGTATCTTGGTCACGGTGATGAATATGTTTATCAGACCGCAGATGAATACCATCGACAGCGCCTGCTGCCATGTGAAGCCGAGCGTGAAGCATACGGTATAGACGAAAAACGCGTTTAGACCCATTCCCGGAGCCAGCGCGTAGGGAACGTTTGCAACAAGTCCCATTACGAGTGTTCCGACTACCGCGGAAATTATCGTTGCGAGAAACACCGCGCCCCATTCCATTCCCGATTCGCTCAAAAGCGTCGGGTTCACCGCAATGATATACGCCATTGCAAAGAAGGTAGTCAATCCCGCTACTATCTCCTTGCCCACCGTAGTTCCGTTTTCCTTCAGTTTAAAAAATTTCTCCATAAAAGTTACCTCTCTTTATATGTTTTGTGAATAAACTGTTAATAGCATTATAGCACGCTTCGACACGTTCTGTCAATGTTTTTACGAAAAAAAGCGGAAGCCGCGGGATCTTTTCCGTTACTATTCAGGTATCGCGCACTCCAAAAAGACCTATTGTGCCATAATAGGTCTGTCTAAGAGCATCTCTGTTATCTTACCAAACACGCTCTCTTCCTTGCGTTTACATGTTTCTATGACGCTCAAAATCTTGCAGTACATCTTCTGCCCTGCTTCCGTTCTGAACCCTCCCGCCATCTTCTGTCGGTTCTTACACTTCCTCAAATCACGTTCGCTCATGTTATTA
>DVNB01000099.1 GCA_018714695.1 Candidatus Ornithomonoglobus merdipullorum
TGTTTATATATATGATCTTCATATTTTAATATTTCTTAAACATTTTCTAATCAATTCGAAAACATAATGATGATAATATATTATCATCAAAAGCAAAGAGCTTAGTTATGGAGGTAAAAAGCTATGAAGAAAAAAAATTTTGTAACATTGATCATGAGTACGGTAGGCGGGATATTGTTTGCACTCGGAATGTGCATGTGTCTGCTTCCCGAGTGGAATGTGTTTACGCAGGGCGTTGTTATAGCCGCTGTTGGTGCAGTGATACTTCTTGCGATGATCATAGTGCGCCGCCGTATGGAAGGCAAACCCGCGGTGAAGCTCAATGGCAAGGCAATTGGCACCGTGATCTTCGGTATATTCGGAGCGCTGGTCCTTGGTGTGGGAATGTGTCTTACAATGGTATGGGGCATGATGGCTCCCGGGATCATTATAGGTATCGCAGGTATCGCACTGCTGCTATGTCTTATCCCTATCGTTAAGGGGCTGAAATAAGGAGGCAAAGGATATGTCAAAAACGGTTATTTCCGTTGCGGGAGTTATAGCTTCGGTATGGGCAGTTATCGCTTTGGTAGTATTTCTCAGGAGAAAAAGATAAAAAGGAGACGAATAAAATGGCAAAATCAAAGCTCGTAAAGGCGAATGAAAAGATCGCCGAAAATGTTGCTGAAGGATATAAGAAGATAGAAAACGGCGTTGTCGGGGGTTACAAGAAGATAGAGGATGGCGTTGTAGGCGGGTTCACAAAGGTCACAGACAAATTTGTGGATCAGTTCCTCACTCGTGACGGCGAGTCTGTGGAGGATGCGAAAAAACGTCTGGCACGTGAGCAGGCGGAACGTGAAGGGAAAATATCAAAAGAGTAAAAATATTAACGGCAGAGCATTGAATATAAAATGCTCTGCCGTTCGCTTGGATATTTATTCATTAAACTTTATAACATTGTTAAACTGCTGTATCTTTGTTGTAGTAGTTGCATTTGCGCCCGTTTTTGTATAAATAACAAAATTCTGCTCATTTGCCGCAAAGGTGTATGATGATGGAGCGCCGGCAGCTAATCCTGCAGCTGTAAAGATGGTCTCCTCAAAATATATTATATTGATGTCAGGTCTGACATATTTACGAGTATTGCTGTAAGTCATAGATCAACACCTCCTTATTCTCCGCTGCCGGTCGTGTTATTGACCGTATTCGAGTAATCCTCATAGCTATCGGCATGGATATCGTCCGAAACATCTGCCATACTATTTTCATCAAACTCCAAACCGTATGTTACTGTTGCGGTAGCGCCGGGAGCGTACAGATTATCTATAACGAACCCGTAAATAACTCCGCCTGTTGTCGTTACCGTTGTGCTTATATTGTCATATGCGGAAAATGAAACCGAATCGGCGTTCCCGCTATCTTGAGTAAATCCGGTTGCCTTGTATATAGAGCCTTTATGCGAAGCATCTACAGATTCCGAATCGGTCAGTACAGCAGTATCGTCAAAAGCAAAAAAGCTGCGCAGCGGTATATCTTCATCTGTTGTCAATTTCTTAACAAATACGGGCGAATCATTTGCGGGATTTGGTATCGTGACGGTCCATATTATACTGTTCCGGCTCGTACCGTTATTTGCTATCCTTGCGGTAAATGATGTTGCGATCGTATTGCCGTACTCATCGCCGCCGGCTTTGCCATTGTCTTTATTGGGGGTAGGTGTTTTTTTGTCCCCACTATCAGTGATCAGTGCATCATTTACGTTATTAAAATACGTATCGTGCGAGCCTGCGTAACCGGAGCCTTCGAGGTTATCCTCTCCATCCTCACTGACAAACGATACGGTGGCTTGTATTGCTGGCTGATCAATAACTGTTATGGTTATATTTTCTTTTACTTTTATATAACAGTCAGCCCAGATGTCAAGCGCGGTATTGTCTCCCGCTCCGTAACGCTGTGTGCCTCCGCCGTTTCCGTATTTCATGGTGCCCTCCTCACTTGAAGTTCCGGTGGCATGATTTTTTTCGTCGGCGAGTTTTTCACCGCTTTCGGCATTCACCATGTATTGCGCAGAAGGGGTGTTGTTATAGTAAACAGTCCATTCGTCTTTGTTGCTGTCAATAAGCTCTTGATCTTTGAGATCTGCGTAATCGATCTCATTCAGACATTCTATCTTTATACCGTTGTCATTTCGCTCAACGTCTATAAGCGGTACATGGATAACTCCGTTTGCGCTGTGCACGCTGACTATATTATAATCACCGGGCGGCACTATATTTCCGTATGCGTCGAGTCCGTTCCATACCAATCGGTATTTGTACTCGTATCCACCGAGAGTGCTATCATCTATCTTTGAGCCAAGCAGCATTCTCACATTTGCCTGTTCCTGCTCATTAGGATTGTGTTCGGCTTGCCACTTACCTTCAGTATCTCTTATAGCTGTTCCATCATCATCAAGCGCGTATCCGCTGAAATCAAGCTTTACAGCCATCTGATCGGGAGGCAGTTTTCCTTCCGGGACGCTGACAGTGATCTCGAACGTTCCGCCGAAGCCTTCCGTTCCGGCACCTAGACTATTGTTTGCTAATGCTCCATCGCCGGAGTTGAGCGTGTAAGGACCTGAGCCTTCGTAAGTCACGCCGTTCTCTTCTGCCAGCTCCACTCCGGTTATGTCAGTTGTCGTTACCCGCTTATGGGTCAGTGTATATGCCTCGAGCATTTTTTCGTTCTCTGTCCTGTTAAAGAACACCTTATGGCTCTTATCCACGCCTTCGACTGTGGGCACGAGGTTTATATACGTATGACCGCCGTTTACTATCGGCAGATCGCCGACGTTTGTGTCGGACTTGCTGTAGAATGAGTGATTGAGCGATTGGAGATTATATATAGAAGTTTTATCATTGGTGTATGTGTCGTTCGGATCCCATAGGAAACCTCTGTTGTTGGAATACAGCACAAATCCGCCGGTCCATATGCCGTTCAGGTCGACCTTGTACTCAAATCCATCGTCTGTAAGGACATACATGTTTGAATAAACTCCCGGCATGGATGTTCCGTTACCGAGAGATCCTGTGTTTAGAAACAGCATATCGCTCCAAACGCGTCCGGTTTGCGCTTTTGGCTGTTCGTCATTATCTGAATATACAGTTACATCGAATGCTGCTACAGCGTTTGTATTATTGCCGGAACTCCAGTTTCCATCAGCTTTTGCCGGACTTGGTCCATCGCTATGGTGGTTCGCTGACAAGAACCTGAACGCGTATGTCCCTGTTACGGGAGCTGTAAAGTTCAGCGGATCGTAGCCGTCATTATTACTGTTGTCCACATTGGGACCGTTCCGCTCTTCTGCCGGGCTTGCGATATGTCCTGTGCCGGTATCTTTGTTCACCCTGAAAAGATATACTGTATCGGAACTTGCGTTGATTGTATTATCCTCATTAATGACCTGGTACTTAGCCGTCGCAGCGGTTTCCGGGTCATACGGCATTCCGCCTGCTTCCGTTGGTATAGTGACGGCTATCCCGACAGCGTTATCGCCGCCATATAAGTTATCATTTAAGTTATCGTTAAATTCGGTTTCATTTACATTATAAGTATCCTTTTCTGTATCGTAACCCCATATCGCTTGGAGCGATGATACATCCTGAGCGTTGGCGCTCGAGCCGAAGTATATCGTCTCGCCCTCTTCGGCGTAGACGTATATCACGCTCGTTCTCTCCTGTTCCATATTTGTATGATAGCTCCACTCAAGATACGGACGGTACGCATTCCCATTATAATACGAAAACTCCTGACTATCATTATACGAGCCGACAAGATTTACGATGCCCTCTGCGGAAGCAGACAATGCTGCCGCCGTCAGCACGGCAGCCGATACAGCCGCTGCCGCGGCAATTCTGCACATTACTGCCATAGTCATATTCTCCTTTCACATGTTTTATACGGTTGTTTATTCGGCAAATACGCTTACAGGTGTAAGCGGGGAGATTGCCGGGAATACTGCCGCCGCTTTTGTTGTCACACCTATAAGGCTGCGAATGAATTTTAATTTGTTCATTAATGCATCATCTCCTTTTCTTGTTGCCGGACAGCAGAGATGCCGTTGTCTGGGAATGCTAAGCGTTGATCTGATTTTGGATTGGCATTCTCTGTTATTCCGGCGTTTTTTATCTCATTTGAGATATGCATATTATACCATAGGGGGGGGTCAATATTTGGTTATAAAAAAATAGCTCTAAAGTAAAAAAACGTCATTATGCACAAAAGTTAAAATTGCTTTTATATGCAAATATAGCCATATTATGCAAATGTGCACCTCGGCGAAGATTTTCCAAGATATTAAGTATTTTCTATAAGTTAACAAAGCATAAACAATATATGAATGTTTTATGATGATGGCAAATTATGCAAACACTTCTTGTACGTATTGCAGCTTCATGTTTATAAAAAATCTACTCATTCAAAAAACGTAGGTCCGGACATGCTTGACATTTTGGCGGAAGAGCTATATAATTATACTGAAAAAAATACAACGGAGAGGTGCTGTATGCAAATAGAGATAAAAAGAGACGGGCTGACATTGCGCGGAGACCTGCTGAAGCCTGATCGTGAAAAATGTCCTGTGGCGATAATATTCCACGGGCTGATGTCAAACCGAGGCAGAGACGGTTCCGGTATGTTTTCGAGAATAGCGGATGCGCTTGTGGAAAAAGGTATAGCTGCGGTAAAATTTGATTTTGACGGTCACGGTGAAAGTGACGGAGATTTTGAGGATATGACAGTCTACAGCGAGCTCCTTGACGCGGCGAAGATAATGAAGTATGTCCGCGGGCTGGATTTTGCGGAGGATATATACATAGTAGGTCATTCACAGGGGGCGTTGGTGGGAGGCATGATCGCGGGATATTACCGCGAATATGTCAAAAAGCTCGTGATGCTCGCACCGGCGGCAACGATAGTGGACGATGCGTTAAAGGGCTCGTGCTTCGGAGCGATGTATGACACATATAATACTCCCGAGCATATGAAGATGAGGAATGTTGATGGCGATGAATTTTTGCTGGGAGAGTTCTATCTCAGAACGGCACGGACTCTGCCGGTTTATGAGACCACATCTATGTTCAAGGGAGAAACACTGATAATCCACGGCACGGATGATCAGGCGGTTGGCGTTATAGGTTCAAAGCGCTATGCCGAATATATGGAGAATGTGAAGCTTGAGCTTATCGAGGGCGAGCAGCATGGACTTGACCTTTTCTCGCTCGACAGAGTAGTAGAGGAGGTAGCGGGTTTTTTGAGCGGTGAATAAGGGTAAAGTCAAAGGGGCGACGCGATCGAATGCGTCAGCCCCCTTTTGCCTTCACCCCTATTTATCCTATTTAAAAGCGGTCACTATAATGCAGCTGCGTATGGTATGACCGCAGCTGCCCACGATCAGTCAATGGCTCTTTGCGCGGTCGGCATATCTCCCAAGCGGTATTTGTTTCGGAATGTTTCCTAAAATAAAGGAAAGCAGATCTACAGGGATCGCCGAATGGCTTAGCATAAAGCCGCATGATCGTATCAATACAATTATAGCATTAAAAAAGTGCCCGAGTCAATGGAAGCTCAGGCACGAAATGCTGATTTTCAGGCATGAATTGCATTTTTTTATTTATATATAGATATCACAGCAGAAAGATCCGTTTTCCTCGAAGTAATCGACCATTCCGTCGTGTGCTTCGATTATGCGTTCTATATTCTTTATGCCGAAGCCGTGAAATTCCTTTTCGGGCTTTGTGGTATGCAGATCTTTGTTTCCTTCAAGCACCGAGCCGTCGATAGAATTTGACATAAAGATCGAAAGATATTGTCCTTGTGTCTGAACGTCAAGTTCAATATGCTTCCTTTTCGAGGCTTTTGACGCTTCTATCGCATTGTCGAAAAGATTTCCGAAAATGACCGCGATCTCATCCTGACTTAGCTTGTCCAGAGCGTGGTTCATGACCCGTGTCTGAACGCTTATGCCGAGCTTGTCGCATACGGCTATCTTTGCGTTTACAAGTGCGTCAAAGGTCTCGTTGTCGGTCTTCACAAGCAGCTTTATCGTGTCTATCTGGTTCTGAAGAACAGAATCTATATACTGTTCCGCTTTTTGCGCATCGGTCTTTAGGAGTCCCTTAAGAGCCGTGAAGTGCAGTGTAAGATCATGGCGGATCCCGCAGGCCTTTTTGTAAAGATCTTCAATCTCACCGGCGTAGCGTTTGTCCTGCTCATATTTCTGTGACAGTGCGTTTCTTTCTGATTCCGCCGAGGCATCCATGCTGATCTTTATAAATATATAATATATGAGGATATTTACAAGCATAACGCCTATCGTTGCGAGAAGCAGTTCACGATTGGTCTCGCCGTATTTCAAAAACGCCTGCATTATTCCGTTAAGCGATATTTCCGCAGCGATCGGCATGAGTATGAGCATAAGCATGTTTTTTCGCTTTGCGATCGCGGGGAATCTGAATTTCAGGATCACCGCGCATGAGGCTATCATGAGCAGCTTGTTGAATATGATCATCAGCACCCTTTCCTTCGTCATCTCAAAAATGATTTTGTAGTCATGGGTGAAAAGCTCTGCCGATATCAGTATTGAGAACAATGCGAAGAAGTATACAAGACAGTTGGTAAAGCCGGATATGAACAGCTTTGTGTACACGTCTCCCTTTAAAAAGATCACACAGTAAAGGAAGTATACCGGTATGAAGATCAGTCCCAGCAATCCTTCGTATATATACAGAGAATTCATTATGGTTATGAGCGATGAAGATACGCATGTTCCGAGTAAGATCCCGCCTATCTTTTTGATGCCGGTGTATTTGCTGCCGAAGTATAGAGTCAGAAACGAGATCGTGATCAGATCTTCGGCTATGTTTACGAATATCTCAAATAAATTTACCATCTTGATCTCCTTAAAAAACGCTTGTACAGCGCAAATGCCTCATCTGTGATCTCTTTGCTGCGGGAGATGGGGAGCTCTTCATTGTTTTTCAGCAGGATACAGCTCTTGTTGAATCTTTCAATATATCTGCAGTTGACTATATAGCAGCGATGCGCGCATATATATCCGTAATCCTTGAGCTCCGCATAAGCCTGCTGTATGCCGCAGCGGAATGAGGCTTCACTGCCCGTCATCGTATAGGGAGTGAGGTAATGCCCGGAGCTTTTGAGATATATCACCTGCTCTGTGTTTATCGCTGTAAGCCTTTCAGCCTGTATGTATACGAGCTCATGTGAGCTTTTTCTGTATCCTATCTTGCGGAAAAGCTTAAGCAGCACATCCTCCAGAGATGAAAGATCACGCTTGCTTACAAACCAGAACGGCTGGTAGCTGTATGCCTGAAACGCAAGCTCCTCGTGCGCTGTGATAAAGATCACGGCAAGCTCCGGCTGCTGCTCACGGAGCGAGTGCACAGCGTCGAAGCCGTTCATGCCGGGCATATCTATATCGGCAAGAACTATATCCGTAATGTTTTGTCTGCAATGCTCCGTAAGCTCATTTCCATCATATAGTTCGATGATCTCACATTGCGCGCCTATCCGCTCTGCCGTGTTGTTTACACGGTTACGTATCTCATCGGCGAAATCCGCATCGTCGTCACAAATAACAATGTTAAATAAAGTATCCATATGCACCTCATTAGCTCATGACCGATATATCGGTACAATTAATTAAATTATACCACAAATCGACATGCTATTCAACCCCCTTTTTGAACAGTCACAGCTGCTCAATGAACAATCTGACTTTTTGCTAAGTAAAACTGACTGAACGAAATAGAAAATATGGATCTAAGGCTGTATAATAGACCTATAACGGGCAGGAACATCCGGCGCGGACGCGGTGGATCCCGCATATGTTTGATGGACTGAAAACATTGAATAAAAAAGACTTTAAAATTTAAAAAAATTATGATACAATATATATAATATGTATTAGCAGAGGAGAGAGAGCTATGAAGAAAACATTATTTGCCGCGGCGCTCATGGCATGCTGTCTGGGCGCGTCTGCGGCTCATGCGGAGGGCGTAACGGTGGAACGTTTTACGCATCAGAACGTGCCGGGCAGTCAGACATGCTATGACCAGCCTGAGGATGTTGCGGAGACGGAGGTCACTGCGGAACTCCCGGACGTTTATTTCGGCATGCGGCTGAATAATCCGGTCATAAGGGCGTATCTGAAGACGGATACACCGGTGACATCGGAGATCACTGCGGAGCAATACAGTAAATTCGGAAAGCTGCTTGCGTCGGAGACGAGGTCGGTGGAGATAGGAGCGGAGGAAACGGCGTTTGAGTTTGATCGTGTGAGGAACTCTGTTTCGGTAAAGCTTTATGCCGACGGTGAGTACATAGGCGGTATAAACGATGAGATCGAGTACGAGAACGGGCTGCATTTTACCTCGGCGCCCTCGGATCATCAGATATATCAGCGCGGCGCGGATGATACCGCTGTGGTAACGATAGCAGGTACAGTTGAAGCAGAGGCTGATCCTGACGTGATCATCGGCGAGGACAGTATAAGCGTGAAGGGTGACGAAGCCGATAACGGGTCGGTGATCATTGCCGCCAGGTATGACGATAACGGAACGCTCATCGGCGTTGAGATGAAGGAGGCAGACGGTTCGGAGACAGAGTTCACCTCAGATACTCCTTACGGAAATGTAAAGGTGATGGTATGGGACGGACTTGAAAATATGGAGTCGAAAAAGCCTGCTGTATCATCATCTGTTACCGTAACGGCTGAGAACAAGGCGACCGGAGAGGTGACGAGAAAGCTTGCTTCGACGATAGGAGGTTTTAATGCGGAGCTGACGCTCGGAACGGGACTTTATGATATCACCGTGGCCGGCAGCGGCGATCCCGTGACATTTACGGATGTAGGAGTCGGAGATATATGGGTAGCCGCAGGACAGTCTAATATGACAGATATGGGAGCGCCGGCAGATGGATTTGATCCGGAAACGGATGATCCGATAATCGATGGAATGCATATAATCTATCCTGAGGACAATACGTGGCAGGATATGGCGCATCCCGCGGGCGAAGGACGGTTCTTTAAGACCGGTGTGCGCACCTCGCCTGTGACCTCATTCGCAAGGGAGATCACGGAGGAGACCGGTGTGCCGATAGGTATAGTTCAGTCCTCGGTAGGCGGTACGAATATATATCAGTGGGCGCACGGTGTTGCTCCCGGCAATGATCTTGACGGCTATCTGATAGATGCAATGAAGTCGTGTTTCGACAACATGCCCTCGACCGATGTAAAGGGCATAATATGGTACCAGGGCTGCAATGATACTATGGACGAAACATACGCGTATTCATACGAGGAGCTTGAGGGCGAGATATTCGGTCAGCTGCGAGAATTCTTCGGTGAGGATACGCCGATAATAACCACGCAGATAAATGATGCAAAGCAGGATGACAATTCATCGCTTGGCTACTATGACGCATGGAGCTATGTAAAGGATGTACAGCGTAAAAATCCGGAGCTTTTCGAGAATGTGTATGTTGTCGGCACAGGCGCATATGATCTTGGCGACACGATCCATAACAGCGCCGAGTCGAACCTCAAGGTCGGCGATTCGTGGGCGAGAGCTGCGCTCAACCGCGTTTACGGCATGGAGGACGTTGATTATCTGCATCCGACTGTAGATACGGTAAAGGTAAAGGATGCGCATATCGTAGAGGTGACGTTCAAGGATGTCGGAGATCAGGGACTATACGTAAGGGACGATATAAAGCGGCTCGGCATCACAAACGGCTTGTATAATATACAACTGGGTGATCTTAAAGAGGAGTTCACGGTCCGCATGGGCGGTGCAGAGGATCTCACATCGAGCAATACCAACAAGGGAACGACTCTCACGATAACCGATGCGGTGCTTGAAGATGACGGCAAGACGGTGACGATCACGGTGGAAGAAGAGCTTGCGGGACGTGTTGCGGTAGACTGCTGCTACGGAAAGTATTTTGTGCCGTCGCTAACAGATAAGGAAAACGGCTGGTCGGTGCTTTCGTTCTATAACGTAACGGCAGAGTGGGAAGGCGATGCGCCTGTTGTATCGGAGGCAGAGACATATAAGGCGACAGACACGGCTCTGATCTCCGAGGGAGAGATAACCGCTGAAGGATTCTCTAATACATTAGCTGAGAATATACCTGCTGATACCGCGTCAGCGGAATATATGTACCTTAATACGTATGACAATGGTGACGCATACCCGTATGTGAAGTTTGATCTTTCGGAACTTGACACAACAAGGGTAGAGTCGGCAAAACTCAGGATATATACGCACGAGATAAATAAGGATAGAAACGGTGATATAACGATCTATGCCTCGGGAACAAACTGGAGCGGTGAGAGCACATATTCTGATCTGGCTGCGATATCGGCAGAAAATAAGCCGATAGTCACGTATGAAGGTGTTAATACGAGCGCAGTATTCCCGGCAGGACATTATTCCGATATAGATGTTACAGAGTACATAAGATCGCTCAATGATCCCGGCGAGGCCGCATTCTCGGCATCGGCAACACAAGTTGCTGTCGCCCTGATGGCGGGCGTTAACTCCGACCACGCGCCGGAGATAGTGGTACAGCCCGGAAAGCTTGTGACGATCACATATACCGACGGCAGCGCTCCGGTATCGGGTACGAAGGTAACGATCTCCGGAACGGGTCAGACGGAGTATTCCGCGCATGATTTCGTTACGGACGAAAACGGAAAAATAAGCGCTATCCTCAAGGAGGGTACGTATAAGGCTGTAACGGAAACGGGGGACTATGCCGCATCGGAGAACAGATTCACTGTTGAGGCTGATACTGAGGAGACATATTCTCTTACGAAAAATGAGCGCGAAGCGGACAGTGTCGTTATAGAAGGCGGACAGACGGAGGCAGCTGCCGGGACGTCAACTAGCGCGTTCACCGCGACGCTCTATGATACGGAAGGAATAGAGATCGAGAGCGGCATAACGTGGGATTGGTCATGCGATAACGGAGCTGCGGTCGAAAACGGTGTGGTTACGATCCCAGACACGTTAGAGGCGGGAGACACTGTAACTCTTACCGTGCAGGCTGTATATAACGGCAAAGAGGTGACGGAGACTGCGTCTATAGCCGTTATAGATATAACCGGCTATGCGTTCAGCGGTCCGTATACGGAGATAAAGTCGTTCACGACGAGCAATGTTACAGATATTGCTGTTGAAAGTTCGGGATTGATCCTTTCAACGTCGGGCAGCAATTACAGTGGGGCATCTATAAGAAACAGCGATAGCCCCGACTCGGGATACTGGCCGTACACGACTGATTTTCAGGCGGATAACGACGCGTATTATCTCTTCCTTGGAGCCGGCGGAAATAATAACACTACTGTTATCACGCTGAAGCTTGCGCAGCCGATAAGCGCAGGGAAAGAGATAGCAATAAGACTGGCGAAGCCAAAGGCCACGCAGAAGGCAGGCACCGACAGAACTTCGGGAAACAGCGCGTTGATAGTCAAGATAGGATCCGAAACTCTCGATCTTCAGAACGATTTTGAGTTTGACGAATGGCAAACTGTCAATGTAACGAGCACTACAGATGTGAGTGAGATAACGTTCGAGCTCGGAGCGTGGAGTGCGGCTGCGGTAGAGTATATAACGATAGACGGAGCGGAGCCGCCGGTGGTTACTCCCGATCCCGGTGAGGAAGTGGAGAAGATAAAGATCATGCCGCTGGGTGATTCGATAACCGATGGATATACCACAGCGGGCGGCTATAGAAACACTTTGTGCAATCTTTTAGCGACGAATGAGTTGAGCAAATATGTCGACTTTGTCGGTTCGCGGAGCGGCGGTTCAGGTTTTGATACAGATCATGAGGGCCATCCCGGCTGGGCTATAGATACTATCCCTGCATCGGGGGATGTTGAGGGGAAGGGCAGACAGGGTCTGCTGCCGAATATCGATACATGGATGGACACCTATACACCGGAGATAGTGATGCTCCAGATCGGCACAAATGACATTCTGAGCCAGTACGAGCTTGACGCAGCTCCGGACAGACTTGAACAGCTTGTTGACAGGGTGCTTGAAAAGCTGCCGGAGGGCGGCAAGCTGTATCTTGCAACGATACCGTATATTGATGCGGGATCAAGCTTGAACAATACGGGAAAGACACAGGAAGAGCTTGATGCGCAGATCAACAGCTACAACACTGCTGTAAAGGCTATTGCGGAAACAAATGAGCTGACACTTGTTGACGTAAACAGCTGTCTTGAGCTTACAGACCTCCGCGACGGAGTGCATCCGAGCCCGGACGGCTATGCTAAGATGGGCGAGCTTTGGTATAGTACCTTGGAGGATGAGCTTGAATCAAGAATAGCGGAATAAAAAATCGGCGGGCAAAGCCATGGGGCTTGCCTGCCGATTTTTTTATACATATGTCAGACTTGATATGCCTTAAAAAGAGTACCGATCTTTTTTCCTTCCATTACATCGTAGAGAGAATCGATATTTTCACCGTTTAGGATGAGCATGCTGATACCCGCGTCGTTTGCGATCTTCGCCGCCTCGATCTTTGTCACCATGCCGCCGGTGCCGTAATTCGTTCCTGCGCCGCCTGCGCTCTCCTCAACGCTCTTTATATCCTCAACGCGTGAAATGAGCTTAGCGTCCGGGTTGCTGCGCGGATCAGCATCGTAGAGACCGTCAATATCGGTAAAAAGTATAAGTATGTCGGCATCTATTAGTGTCGCCACTATTGCCGAGAGCTTGTCGTTGTCTCCGAACTCGATCTCTTCTACAGCCACGGTGTCGTTTTCATTCACTATCGGGATGATCCCCATCTCCAGAAGTGTGTTGAATGTGTTTTTCATATGCTCCCTGCGGTCCTCGCTGTCAACGTCCGAGCGGGTAAGAAGTATCTGCGCCACGGTGTTGTGGTAGTCCGAGAACATATTGTCATACAGCGCCATGAGCTCGCACTGACCTATCGCTGCGAGCGACTGCTTCACCTTTGTATCGGCAGGACGCTCGATCATACCGAGCTTGCTCATCGCAACGCCTATCGCGCCCGAGGATACGAGTATCACTTCATAGCCGCGGTTGCGCATATCCGAAAGAACCCTTGCAATAGCGTGCATGTGTCTGAGGTTTATCTTGCCCGTAACGCTGTTTATAAGCGTCGATGTTCCCACCTTTACAACGATACGGTTATTTTTGTTCTTTTCCATTTGTATATCCTTTCCGGAATGACCATAAAGGTCAATTGATAGTTACCATGATATTATAACTCCAAAATTTGCGTTTGTAAAGGGGTATTTGTAATTTTCGCTTCTAATTTTTCACTGTGATCGTAAATTCCTTGCCCCAGTCGTGATTCGTTTCGGTAAATTCCGCGTCTATGCCGCTTTCACGGACGAGATTTACGGCGTTGCTCAGTGTGTTTCTCAAAAGCTTTACATCCTTCATCCTGCTCATGTGAAGGCTGGGTGTATGACCCGTTTTTAAAAGCTCCGATACGAATTTTACGGTATCGTATTCGTTCAGACCGTTCTCGCATATCTCCCTTGCGGCATCTATCTGCGTTTTCCTGTCACGTATGTGCAGAAGCGTGCGCGCCTGACGTTCGGTAAGCTTAAAATTTCTTATGTATTTCCGCACGAGAGGATCAAGCTTCATAAGATCCATTCTCTCCTTTACGCCGTATGCCGTGTCACCTATGCGCCTTGAAAGATCGTGACTGGTCAGGCCGTTTTTTCGTATAAGATTTTTATAGCTTTCGGCTATCTCAAGAAATGAAAGATCTTCACGCTGCAGATTTTCAAGCAGTGAAAGGATCGCGCAGTCGGAGCCGTCGGTATCTATAACTATACATGGTATATCGGTGAGACCGGCCGAAAATGCAGCTCTGTATCGGCGCTCGCCGCTTATGAGCTCATATTCCTCGTCGTCGATCTCACGCACCGTGATGGGAGAGATAACACCGTAGCGCTCTATGGAGCGAGTGAGTGAATCCATCGCTTCGGGATCAAAATATTTCCGCGGCTGATCATGGTTCGGACGTATGCGGCTCAGCGGTATGTACTTTATTCTGTTGTTTATGCTGTCTGACATTCTTATCACCTGTTATCTGTTATTTTCCAAACGGGAAAGCGGCGAACGGCTGTTGCAACCGTTCGCCGCTCTGCCCTCGGTGGTGGAAGGTGTAAGACAAACTTGGGGGTAACAGGATATCCTGTTTGTATTTTCATACCTGTCTTACAGGTACTATTATAGCACAATTATCCGCCGTGTAAAGTAAAACGGACCGACCGAAAAAGACGCGCTTCGTCAATTGCGCGCCTTGTAAGCTTTTTCGATAGGTACTGCCGTCGATTTCCCGCCCTTTCTGGGGAAAATCCTCGGAGTTTTGCGTATCTTTTTTACGATTATTATCTTGTGATCAAGATCTGTGAAGGGGATCGAAACGCTTTTTACTTCTTCTACCTTGCCGCCGAGTATCTCTATTGCACGCTTTGCGTCGGAGAGCTCGTCATCGGCGAGCGGACCTTTGAGCGCAAGAAAATATCCTCCGGGCTTTAAAAGAGGCAGACACCATTCCGAGAGCGTGCGCATGTTTGCAACAGCTCTTGAAACAACGGTGTCGTACTTTTCACGTCTCAGAGGGTCAAGTCCTGCGTCCTCTGCGCGGGAATGTACAAACTCTATGCCGTCGGTTATGCCCATGGCTTCGGCGGCGTCTTTCAGAAATTCCACGCGTTTGTTGAGCGAATCGAGAAGTGCAAGGCTTATCTCAGGCACAGCGCATTTCAAAACAAGCCCCGGGAATCCAGCGCCCGTTCCCACATCGATCACATGTCCTTTGACGTGCCCTGTAGTGATGGCTGTGAGACTGTCAAGAAAGTGCTTTGTCACAACTTCCTCCGGCTCTGTTATCCGCGTTAGATTAACGTGTTTGTTGCGCTCTGTTAATATTTCATAGTAGCGTGTGAGCGCGTCAGCCTGAGCTTCGGCGAGCGCAAGCCCGAGCTGCGCCGTGCCCGTGAGTATCATTTCTTTCATATCCATTTTGCCGCACCTCATATGCCGAAAAGGCGTTTTCCGTTTTCGTATGTGATCCGTTCAAGCTCGTCCGCCGCAATGCCGCGTATCTCCGAAAGCTGCGAAATGACGCGGGGCAGGTACAGAGACGAGTTGCGCTTGCCTCGATACGGTACGGGCGCAAGATACGGTGAGTCCGTCTCTATGAGAAGCCGCTCTATAGGCACAGCTGCCGCAGCTTCTCGCGGCTTTACGGCGTTCTTGAATGTAAGAGATCCGCCGAATGCTATATACATACCGAGCTTATCCGTTATTTCCTTTACCATCTCGGCGCTTCCGGAATAGCAGTGGAAGACCCCTCCGCATTCCCATACCTTATGCTCTTTGAGAATTCGCAGTGTATCGCCGTGTGCCTCACGGTCATGGATTATGACGGGAAGCCCGAGCTCGCGCGCAAGATCGACCTGCTCGCCCAAAATGCGCTGCTGTTCTTCTTTGGTGTCGGTAGTCCAGTAGTAGTCCAGACCTATTTCGCCTATCGCTTTTATCTTCGGATGCTTTGAATATTCTCTTAATGCGTCAAGATATCCATCCTCAGCCGTTTCAGCGTCCTCGGGATGGATACCTACAGCGCCGTATATGAACGGATATTTATCACAAAGTGCCAGAATGTCCGGTATCTCGCCGAGATTTGAGCAGGCGTTCATTATGAGACCGATCCCGTTTTCAGGCATCGAAGCAAGAAGCGTGTCGCGGTCATCTTCGAATTTTTCGTCGTTATAATGCGCGTGTGTGTCAAAAATCATTTAATATCCTCTTTTCGGTTATTATAATATCCATACGTGAGTCGTGAGGGAGTGACGGGATCTTTGGAAGAAGCTGAAAATCGTGACATATACCGACTTTTGTGCCGCGAAAATCCACAAGAAGCCTGTCGTAATACCCTTCGCCGAACCCTATTCTCGCGCCTCGGCTGTCAAAGGCTATGCCGGGAACAAGTATCATATCGATGTCTGATAGTTCTGCCGGAACGATCACTTTAGGCTCTCTGATACCGTAAGCACCGCGTAACATGTCGTGTTCGGATGAGATATACGAGGGCGTTACGGTATGCGTGTCCGTATCGCTCACCGGTATCACCGCATGCTTCTCGGAAAGCACGCGCCGGAGGATAACGTCGGTAGACGGCTCCTTGAATGAGGACATATATACCATAACGGTATGTGCGCTCTTGAATTCCGGCGTTGAGAACAGCAGTTCGGTTATCCGTCTGCTGTTCTCGTCTATCGTTTCCTTTGTGAGCCCGCGGCGTTTTGCCTTCATGGCTTCTCTTATCTCCGCCTTAGTCATTGTACTGCATATCGGACTTGAGCGCCTCGGCAGCAGCAGCGCCTTTGAGCTCGGCAACGATCGCGAATCCGAAATCTGCCGCCGCGCCGGGGCCTCTGCCGGTTATTATCTTACCGTCGACAACACATTTTTCGCCCGTGAGGTCTGCGCCGTAGCAGTATTTTTCAAATCCGGGGAAGCATGTGGCGCGCTTCCCGGAAAGCAGCTGCTTTTTTCCAAGTATCGACGGCGCCGCGCAGATGGCGGCGATGTATTTTCCGCGTATAAGAGCCTCGTTTATGAGCGCGTGAACTCCGTTTGAAGCGTCAAGATGAAGATGCCCCATGCCTCCCGGCAGGACTATCATATCAAATATCGCTGGATCGGCATCCGAGAGCATCATATCCGCCTCCACTGTTATCCCATGCGCGCCGCGGACAGAGAGCCCGTTCATGACGGAGACTGTTTTTACCTCTATGCCCGCGCGGCGCATGATGTCCACCGGCTCGATAGCCTCGTTTTCCTCAAAATCGTCCGCAAGAAATACGTATACCATGATTATCATTCCTTTCAAGTGTTATGTTTACTCTATTTTATCATATTTGTCCGCGTTTGGCAATAGCGGATTCGTAAAGATCAGCGGGCTTCTTGTGCGAAAATCGCAAAAATCGGTTGACAAAAGGGGACGGCTGTAGTATCATTTTAATAGGTGATGCATATGAAAAGAATAATCAATGGGAACGCGAACGGTATACCGCTTGCTGAATAATGTGATCGGAAGAGGTGTGATTATGTTGGAGGATATCAACGGATACAACGAGAAACTTGTGGAGAAACTAAAGAAAAAGAAACTTCATATCTCGTCTGCGGAAAGCTGCACGGGAGGACTTTTTTCGGCATATCTTACTGCTGTGCCGGGCGCATCGGATGTTTTTTCAGAGACGATAGTTACGTATTCGAACGAGGCTAAGATGCGTGAGCTGGGAGTAAGGGCACAGACACTTGAAAGTGTCGGAGCCGTATCGCCCGAGACGGCGTCCGAGATGGCGCGCGGTATAAGACACAGGACCGGCGCCGATATAGGGATCGGCATAACGGGGATCGCAGGTCCCGGCGGCGGTACACCGGAAAAACCTGTGGGAACAGTTTATATCTCAGTCAATTCCGAAAAAGGAGAGAGAACGGAGCTTTTAAAAAGTGAGGCGTCCGATCGTGACGGCATAAGGCGCGATACCTGCATCCTTGCTTTCAGAATGGCTCTGGACATGGCGGATATGTACGATGATATACCATAAATGTCTCTTAAAACAACAAGTTGTCAACAGGTACTTGATTTTGGAACGATAACATGGTATAATATAAGTGGAAACGATACAGATGTACAGGGAGGCGTTCGGAACTGTACTTAACGAAAGGAAAATGTGCAAATGGCAAAAGCAGAGAAAGAGAAGCAGCCGGTAGAACGCAGGGAAAAAGAGGAAAAGAAAAAAGCTCTTGATGCGGTCTTCAAGGTAATAGAAAAGGAATACGGCACGGGTTCGATCATGAAGCTCGGCGACACGCATGTGGCGAGCGTTGATGCCATCCCTACGGGCTCGATGACGCTTGATATGGCGCTCGGCGTGGGTGGACTCCCGCGCGGCAGGATAGTGGAGATATACGGTCCGGAATCATCGGGTAAGACGACTGTAGCGCTCCACGTGGTCGCAGAGGCGCAGAAGATGGGCGGCGAGGCTGCGTTTATAGACGCGGAGCACGCGCTCGATCCTGTATATGCGGAAAAGCTCGGTGTCAACATCGACGATCTTATCGTGGCTCAGCCGGATACGGGCGAGCAGGCGCTGGACATATGCGAGGCGCTTGTGAGATCGGGAGCGCTTGACGTTATAGTAATAGACTCTGTTGCGGCGCTCGTTCCCAAGGCTGAGATAGACGGCGAGATGGGAGACACTCATGTGGGACTTCTGGCAAGACTGATGTCTCAGGCGCTGAGAAAGCTTACCGCGATAATCGCAAAATCCGGGACTGTTGTTATATTTATAAACCAGCTTCGCGAGAAGGTAGGTGTTATGTACGGAAATCCGGAGACGACTCCGGGCGGACGCGCGCTGAAATTCTTTGCGTCGGTGCGTCTTGATGTACGCCGTCAGGAGCAGCTCAAGAGCGGTACCGAGGTCATAGGAAACCATACGAGAGTAAAGGTCGTAAAGAACAAAGTGGCGCCGCCGTTTAAGGAAGCGGAGTTCGATATCATCTACGGAGAGGGTATTTCAAAAGAAGGAAACATTCTTGATGTTGCCGTTAATATGGATATTATCAAAAAATCCGGAGCATGGTTCAGCTATGAAGGGATGAAGATAGGGCAGGGCAGAGACAATGCTCGCAAGTACCTGAAGGAAAATCCCGAGTTCACAAAAAACATAGATGCTCTCATAAGAGAAAAAATGAATCCGTCGCATGATCATCTCGTTGTTGAAATGACCGAAAACGATGAAAATAATAAAGACGAATTTGTAAAAACAGATGAAAATTAAATATTTTAGAAAAAAAATGTTGACGTTTATTAAGATTTAGGTTATTCTATATTTATAGTAAACACAACAAACTTCAAAGCAATAGGGGGCTTTACAATGGTTTCAAGGGAAGTAACAGTAAACAATTCGGTAGGACTTCATGCAAGACCCGCAACCTTCTTTATTCAGCGCGCAAATTCATTTAAGTCGAGCATCTGGGTTGAAAAAGATGAAAGACGTGTAAACGCAAAGAGTCTTTTGGGCGTTCTTTCGCTCGGCATCGTTAAGGGTACATCCATTACCATAATTGCCGACGGCAGCGACGAGGAAGACGCGGTAGAGACACTTGTAGGAATCATCGAAAACAACTTTACGGAATAATCTGTTGGAACAAGCGGCGCGCGGGCCGGTAAGCAGTATGTACCGGTCGCCGCAATATCGAGAGCCGGTATTATATTGCCGGTCTGAATAACTCTGCGGGATCGAATTTGCCGTAGGGTTATTTTTGATTTACGGCGCGGTCAGGGAGAGGGGTATATGCGTGTTTGATTTTGAGGAGGAGATAAAGAACCTGCCGGAGCAGCCGGGGGTATATCTTATGCATAATTCCGACGGTGAGATCATATATGTGGGTAAGGCGAAGGTCCTGAAAAACCGTGTTACGCAGTATTTCAGAAAGAATTCGAACCACACGCCCAAGGTGCTTGCAATGGTCGCACAGGTGGCATATTTTGAGTATATAATAACCGATTCGGAGCGCGAGGCGCTTGCGCTCGAATGCAATCTCATAAAAAAGCACAGACCGAAGTACAATATACTTCTGAAGGACGACAAACAGTACAGATATATAAAGGTCACGATAAACGAGCCGTATCCGCGAGTGATGGTAGTGCACGGAACGAGGAATGACGGCGCTAAATACTACGGCCCGTATATGGGAAAGGGCACGGCTCGCAATACAATGGATATAATAAGGCGGCTTTTTAAGCCTCCTACCTGCTCGCGCAAATTTCCGCGCGATATACGAAAGGGGCGTCCGTGCCTCAATTACCATATAAATGCCTGCTTTGCTCCTTGCACGGGACGCGTCACAAAGGAGGAGTACAGAAAGGTATTCTTCGAAATATGCCGTTTCCTCGAGGGCAAGCACGAAAAGCTCATAAAGGAGCTCACGGAGGAGATGAAGGAGGCGTCGAAAGACCTCCTTTACGAAAAAGCCGCGGCTTGCCGCGACAAGATAAATTCCATACGTGAGATAAGCGACAGACAGAAGATCGTAAACACGTCGCATCAGACCGATACGGATGTGATCGCCGCGGTAGCGGAAGGTGACATAGCGTACATCGAGGTGTTCTTCATCCGTGACGGCAGAGTGGTGGGACGTGAGAATTACAGAATAGAAAACTCCCGCGGCTCAACTAAGGCAGATATAGTTACGGATTTTATCAAGCAGTTCTATGACGGAGCAGAGATGATACCTGACGAGATAATTGCCGGGGAGGAGCCGGAGGACGCCGAAGAGACGGAACTCATAGCCGACAGGCTGAGGGCGATGAAGGGAAGAAAGGTGACACTGACCTTTCCCAAGCGCGGTGAGAAGGTCAAGCTTGTAGCAATGGTCAGGATGAACGCCGAGAAGGCACTCTCGAACCATAAGCTGAGGATCCTTAAGGAGAAGGAAAAAAGCGGCGTGCTGGAAGCCATGAGCGATCTGCTCTCGCTCGGGAAGATACCCAACAGGATAGAGGCTTACGATATCTCGAACATACAGGGTGCTGATAATGTGGGAGCAATGGCTGTATTCGAATACGGCAGACCGGCGAAAAGGAAGTACCGCAGCTTTAAGATAAAGACAGTAGAAGGCGCCGATGATTACGCCTCCATGCGTGAGGTCATTTATCGCCGGTTCCGTCACGGACTCGATGAGGAGGAGGCCGTAGCGGCGGGTAAGCTGAACATCCGCGACGCGAAATTTCTGCCTTATCCGGATCTGATACTGCTCGACGGCGGAAAGGGACATGTAAGAGCCGTTACGGAGCTTATGGAGATGATGGATATCGATATACCGCTTTACGGCATGGTCAAGAATGACAGACACAGGACGAGGGCTCTCACCGGTGCCGACGGTGAGGTCGAGGTGAGTCCGCAGAGTCCCGTTTTCAAGCTCGTGACTCATATACAGGACGAGGTCCACGACGCGGCTATATCATATTTCAGAAAGCTGCACGGAAAGATCGACTCCGAGCTTGACAAGATACCGGGGATAGGCGAGAAACGCAGAACCGCGCTGCTTACGAAATACGGCAGTATCGAGGCTATACGGAATGCCGAGGTGGAGGAGCTTGCGGATGTGGAGTCTATGGATCTGAAGGCGGCGGAAAATGTGTATAATTATTTCAGGAGCAACAGACAATGTTCAGATTAAACAGAGTGAACGGCGCATCATATTATACGGTCTCGTCGTTTGAAGAGACCGGACTTGTGCGTCATTGTATAACAACGCGCGAGGGCGGAGTGAGCGGAGGTTGCTACAGCAGCATGAATCTGCGCTTCCACTGTGACGACAGGCGCGAAAACGTTTTGGAGAATTATAAGAGGGCGGCAGAGAATGTCGGAATGGACTACAGAAGACTGGTCATCTCGCATCAGACACATGACGATGTTGTGCGTGCGGTCTCTGAGACGGACGCGGGGAACGGGATAATGTTCGAGAACAGGTTCAAAAGCGCTGATGCCCTCATAACAGCGGAGCGTAACCTTCCGCTGGTAACACTCTATGCCGACTGTACTCCGGTGCTTATGCTGGATAAACGGCAGGGCGTTATAGCGTCGGTCCATTCCGGCTGGAAAGGGACCGTAAAGAGGATCGCCGCAAAGACGGCGCACAGGATGATATTCGATTACGGTTCAAGGCATGAGGATATACTCTGCGCCATAGGCCCGTCGATACAGGTGTGCCATTTTGAAGTAGGAGACGACGTTGCAGAGATATTTATAAATGAGTTCGGTGAGGACACCGTTTTGAAGATAGGGGACAGATACCACGCTAATATGCAGCGTGCGATAGTGAAACAGCTCACGGAGGCGGGAATTCCCGAGGCGAATATTGACGACTGCGGGATATGCACCTACTGCGAATCGGAGCTTCTGTTCTCTCATAGGAAGACTAAGGGAAGACGCGGCAATTTCGGGGCGTTCATAGAGCTTGTGTGAGCAGTTGCCGCTTTTATATATACGGGAGAGATATGAGAAGATTATTTACGGCAGTCATAGCGCTTGCCGCCGCGATTTGCCTTTGCTCTTGTGCGGCGGGAGACGCGATAAGAAATGCCGGCGAAGCCGTTGCCGGGATTTTTGCTGAAAATGAAACGGAGCCCACTGAAGCTCCAACGGAAACGGAGCCGGCGGCAGAGGTCACAAACGACATCTGTATCGGTATATATGATTTTGACACGTTTGACCCGCTCAATACCGCTTCAGCGACGGTTAAAGACGCGTGCGGATTCATATTTGAGCCGCTGTTTGATGTTGATTCGAGCTATAAGGCATCGCCGAGGCTTGCCGAGAGCATCGAGATCTCAAGCGACGGGCTCACTCTTGCCGTTCATCTCAGACAGGGAGTGATATGGCATGACGGGACCGAGCTTACTTCGGCTGATGTGGTCTATACTATAAACAGGATAAAGGGCGGGACAACGAATTACGGAGAGCTTGCGGCGCCGATAACGACGGCTTACGCTCAGGATACGTATACTGTGCTCATGGCGCTGTCAAGACCTGTTCCTGAGGCGGCGGCAATGCTGAGCTTTCCGATAGTTAAGAATGGTTCGACGTTTTCAAATTCGCCCGACGGCTCGGTAGTGGGAACGGGACCGTTCTATATGGCGGGTATGAGCGGAGAGAACGAGTATAGGCTCGCAGCGTTCGACGCGTACTACGGAGGGCGCGCAAAGCTGGACAGCGTATATATCTCCATGATACCCGACAAGGACAAATATATAAGTCTTTTCGGCGCAAATGAAATAAACATAGCGACGTCGGAGACGCTTGATATGATGACATTTATGCCGAAGAGCAATGCGAAGATGACAGATTTCGTTTCGAATGATATGACATTTCTGGGCTTCAACACCGGGAATGCAGTCTTTGCTGATGCAGATACGAGAAGGGCTGTGTCTATGCTGATCGACCGTGACAGTATCGTATCGCATGTATATTTTTCGCGCGCGGTAGCGGCGGACTATGCCGTAAATCCGCAGTCATGGCTGAATTTTGATACGCGTACGAAGCTTGTTGACGACGCTCAGGGCGCGGTGACGCTTTTGCGCGGAGCAGGATGGAAAACGGACGAGAACGGCAGCTACTATCGTGACCAGAGCAGGAGAAGGATATATTTTGAGGCGGAGATACTTGTAAACGAGGACAGCGCGCAGAAGGTCGCCGCAGCGGAGGAGATCGCGTCAAAGCTCCGGACGGCGGGGATAGCAGCGAGTGTTGATGAATGCAGCTATGAGGAATATCTGAGCCGTATAGAGGCGGGGAATTACGATATGTTCATAGGTGAGACAAAGCTTTTGCCAAACGGAGATCTTACGTCGCTTGTAGGCTCTGCGGGGAACTATTTCGGGTATGCGAATGCCGAGGTAGACGCGCTTCTGGCGCAGATGGGGACGGTGACGCTTGAAAGCGATATAAAGGCAGTATCGATAAGTCTTTACGAAAAGGTAAGGGACGAGTCTCCGTTTGCACCGATATGTTTTGCAAAAAAGAGTATAGTTACAAGCGCAAAGATAAAATACGGCGTAAATCCGTCTGATACCGGGTATGTCCGGGCGGCGGAGAGCTGGGGAGTAAAATAACGGAGGACAGGGATATGACTGTGATAGTCTGCGGTGCCGGCGCGGCGGGACTCATGGCTGCCGGCACGGCGGCGAAGTATGCCGACAGGGTGATACTTATAGAGAAAAACGACAGGGTCGGGCGTAAGCTGCGTATAACCGGAAAGGGACGCTGCAACATAACCAATTCCCGGGACGTTGCGGAGATGATAGATATGTATCCGACGAACGGAAAATTCCTCTATTCCGCGCTTTACACCTTTACAAACGACGATATGGTGAGCCTTCTTGAAGAACTCGGAGTGAAGACCAAGGTCGAAAGGGGAGGAAGGATATTTCCTGTGAGCGACGATGCGCGGGACGTGGTCGCTGCGATGCGGCGTTACGCGATGCGCGATAACGTAAAGCTTGTAAAAGCAAAAGTAAAGGCGATTATTATCGAGAACGGTGCTGTGATGGGAGTAAGCACATCTGCAGGGCGTTTTTTGGGCGATAGAGTGATAGTATGCACCGGGGGCGCATCATATCCTCAGACAGGCTCAGATGGCTCGGGATATGAGCTGGCAAGGCAGGCTGGGCATACCGTGACAGATATAACTCCGTCGCTCGTACCGCTCACTGTAGAGGAGGATATCTGCCGTGATCTTTCCGGGCTGTCGCTCAGAAACGTCAAGACCGCCGCATACGGCAAGCGCGGCAGGAAGCTTTACGAGGGCTTCGGCGAGATGCTGTTTACCCATTTCGGTGTATCCGGACCGCTTATCCTTTCAATGTCGGCGCACATAAGAAAAGAGGCGGCAAAGGGATGCACGCTTGAGATAGATCTGAAGCCTGCTCTGGCACCGGAGAAGCTTGACGCGAGGATATTGCGTGATCTGGAGGCTAACAACAGAAAGCATCTTATAAATTCTCTTGATGCGCTGCTGCCCAAAGCGCTGATACCGGTAGTAATAGAAAACGCCGGTATAGAACCGCATAAGCCTGCGGCAGAGGTGACAAAGGCAGAGCGATTGAGGCTCGGAGAGGCAATAAAGCGGTTCACTCTGCACATAACGGGTTTGAGACCGGTGGAGGAGGCTATCGTTACCTCGGGCGGCGTGAAAACAAGCGAGATAGACCCGTCGACGATGGAGTCGAAGCTGGTCAAGGGACTTTATTTTGCTGGTGAGATAATAGATATAGACGGATATACCGGAGGCTACAACCTGCAGGCGGCGTGGTCAACGGGATACCTTGCGGGCATAAATGCCGGAGGCGGTATATAAACGACAGCGATGCCGTGCATAGCGCGGCGGGCGCGGAAAGGAAGAACGGTATGACAGAAGGCAACAGAAAGAACAGTGATGAGCTCGGCAGCAAGACAGCATGCCGCGCGGCGGCAATGATCGCGATGAGTGAATCGCGTGAGCAGGAGAACGATATGAAGGAGAAACTTCTGGGACGCGGCATAAAAGCTGCGGCCGTAGACTTTGGCGGCGATTTTTCGACTGCTGTGCAGAAGGTGCTCGAACGCACCGTCGTTGCCGCCAAACGTGAGGGCATAATAGCGGACGAGCATGCAGAGGAAGGCGCTGCTGCCGGTGCCGCGCACGAGGCTGTGCAGCAGATCATAAACAAGTGTATCGGTCTGAACCTGGGCGGCAAGATCGGTATAGCGCGCTGCGGCTCACACATTGCCGTATGCCTGTTTTTCGCGATCGGACTGCTTAACTTAAACGATGTAGTTATAGGGATCGGTCATCGCGCAGTCTGACCTGCGCGTCCATAAACGCACTGATACTGCGTCAGGCTTGCATCGGTATACAGAAAGTATAACCGCTGCAAGCCTTTCTTGTCTCAGCGCGCTTCTGAACGCGCAGGGGGTTTGTGGGTATACCGAGCCGCTCCTTCCTTGTCTCGACGAATTTCTGCGCCTGTGAGAACTGTAGTGGAAATGGCGCTGCACTGGCTTGCATCGGTATACGGGAAGTATAACCGCTGCAAGCCTTTCTTGTCTCAGCACGTTTCTGAACGTGCAGGGGCTTTGGGGGTATAACCGAGCCGCTCCTTCCTTGTCTCGACGAATTTCTGCGCCTGTGAGAACTGTAGTGGAAATGGCGCTGCACTGATACTGCGTCAGGCTTGCATCGGTATACAGAAAGTATAACCGCTGCAAGCCTTCTTTGTTTCTTGATATTACAATGGTATGCTCTAAAATATCGACATTTGTATGAAAATGCACAAATGTGCCAAATATCGTGGATTTATTTTTGATTTTTCCAAAAACAGTTGCACACGGCTTATAAATATGTTATAATATGATCAGTGGATTATCTGCTGCCGAAGCTGCATTCCGCGGCGGGCGGTACTATTATTTATTTCAAAGGGGAAAAGCTTATGATAAGAGCCATTCGCGGCGCAGTGACGGTCGAGAGAAACGAGCGCTCTGCGGTTTTTGAATCGGTCAGGACACTTATGGAAGAGATCATCCGTAAAAATTCGTTGGATATTGAAAGCATGACGGATATTATATTTACGCTGACGCCGGATATAACCTGTGCATTTCCGGCGGCAGCCGTAAGGGAAATGGGAATAACCGATGTTCCGCTTCTCGATATGGCGGCACCGGACATAGACGGCGCGTTAAAGCTTTGCATTCGTGTTATGGTACATATTGAGACGGAGCTTAAAAATTCCGAGCTCCGGCACGTGTATCTCGGAGGAGCGGCGGCTCTGCGACCCGATCTTGCCGCAAAGTGATATACAAAAAGGAGATCAGGCTTATGAAAAAAATATCGGTCGCGATAGATGGGCCCGCCGGCGCGGGAAAAAGCTCTGTTGCGAAGACTGCGGCGTCGGTGCTGGGTTATGTGTATATAGACACCGGAGCTATGTACAGATCTGTGGCGGTATACGCCATCGAAAACGGTATAGATATCGCCGGTGAACGGCAGAGGCTCATAAAATGTCTCGGCGATATAGACATATCGCTCAGAAACGACGGCGGCAGGCAGACGGTGTATTTGAATGATGTCGATGTTACCGAGAGGATACGTACCGCAGATGCGTCTATGGGCGCCTCGGCGGTGGCTGTGATACCGGAGGTAAGGGAAAAACTCGTTTCGGAGCAGAAGGCGATGGCTCGGGACGGCGGCGTGATAATGGACGGAAGAGACATAGGGACATCTGTCCTTCCGGGCGCCGAGCTCAAGATATACCTGACGGCATCGGTCGCTGAGCGGGCGAAAAGAAGGTATAATGAGAATATTGAGCGTGGCATGGAATGCGACTATGACGAGATAGAGCGAGATGTGAGAAAACGTGACGAAAACGATATGACCCGCGAGGTGTCGCCGCTGCGTAAAGCGGATGATGCGGTGCTTCTGGACACGTCGGACATGACGTTTGACGAGGTAGTCGGTGCGGTCACGGATATGATCAGGGAGAGAGAAGCCGATGTTTTATAATTTCAGTAAGGTCGTAGTAAGGGTGATCCTGTTCTTCGCATTCAGGATAAAGGCGGTAGGGCGCGAGAACGTGCCGGCTGAGGGACCTGCCATATTGGCGATGAACCACCGCAGCAATTTCGATCCGGTAATGGCGGCGCTGACCTGTCCGCGTCAGCTCAGATTCATGGCAAAATCAGAGCTTTTCGAGCCGAAGGTGTTCGGTTCATTGATAAGAAAGCTTGGGGCATTTCCGGTGCACAGAGGGAAGGGCGATCTTGCGGCGATAAAGGCTGCGTTCAACATCTTCAAAGCCGGAGAAGTAATGCTTATGTTCCCTGAGGGCGGCAGGGTGAAGCGTTCGGAAAGACGCAAGGCAAAGCCGGGTGTGGCTCTCATAGCTCAGAAAAGCGGTGTGCCGGTGATACCGGTAAATCTTTCCGGACAATACGGATTCATGAAGAAGATAACCGTTACCTATGGGAAGCCGATCTCGTTTGCCGAGTTCAAGGGACAGAGAATGTCGGGCGAGGAGATACAATCTCTTGCGGACAACGTTCTAGATAATATTTACAGCCTCAGCGCGTGATGACGGAGGTATCTGATGGAGATAGTTACGGCAAAGACTGCCGGGTTCTGCTTCGGCGTAAAGAGGGCGGTGGATGCCGTCTATGAGGCGATAAATAACGGCAAAAAAATAGCGACTCTGGGAGACATAATCCATAACAGCCAGGTCATAGATGATCTTAAGGAACACGGCGTGTATGCCTATGACAGTCCGGAGGAGATACCCGAGGACTGCTGTGTTGTCATCCGTGCGCATGGAGTCGGCAAGGATATATATGAGCGGATAGGCGGCAGAGAATGCATAGATCTTACGTGTCCGTTCGTCAAAAAGATCCATAATATAGTGGAAAAATATTATAAAGAGGGGTATCAGATCGTCATCGTCGGAGACAAGGATCATCCGGAGGTGAAGGGTATAAACGGCTGGTGCGGATATGAGGCGATAGTTATCGACAGTGAAATCGGTAAAATCGACAAAAAATTGTCTGAAAAGCCGCTTTGTATTGTGGCACAAACCACAATAAATAAAAAAAGTTTTGTGCAAATCGTACAAAATATAAAAAACACTTGCAAAAGTACCATAGAATTTGATACAATATGTAGTGCAACAAAGGATAGGCAGGAGGAAGCGGCTGAGCTTGCGGCGTCGTCCGATTGTATGATCGTTATCGGCGGCAGAAAAAGCTCCAATACACGCAAGCTTTATGAGATCTCAAAAAAGCTGTGTCCGAACACCTATCATGTTGAAACGGCGGGAGAGCTCCCGCACGAAAGATATAATAAAATAGGTATTACGGCCGGAGCGTCAACGCCGGCTCGTATTATCCAGGAGGTAGTAAAGGCTATGAGTGAAAATTTAAAAAACGAAGAGAGCTTTGCTGAGCTGTTGAAGACATACGATCAGAAAACTCTCAACAATGGGGACATTGTGGACGGACAGGTTGTAGAAGTCCGCAAAAATGAAGTAATCGTTGATTTGGGCGGTTTCAAGTATAACGGTCAGCTTGCTCTCGATCAGATCACCGATGACCCGTCACTTGAGCCGTCTGATGTTGTAAAGGAAGGCGACACGATCAGGGTTTACGTTGTCGGCGTGAACGATGCTGAAGGAAAAGTAGTTTTATCAAGAAAGAAATTGGTAGCTATGGAAAGCTGGAACAAAATCAAAGCGGCTTACGAATCGGGAGAAATTTTGGAGGGCAAGATCATCAAGGCTGTCAAAGGCGGCGTGATCGCATCTGCCGACGGTTCGCAGGTATTTATTCCGGCGCGTCAGGCATCGGAGAGATACGTGTCGGATCTTCAGAGTCTTGTAGGTACGACAGTGAAATTCAAGCTTATCGAGCTTGACGAGAGAAGGAAGAGAGTGGTAGGTTCGGTTCGCGTTATCCTCGAGGCTGAACGCAAGGCAAAGGAAGAGGCGTTCTGGGCAGGAGCTGAGATCGGAAAGCATTATACCGGAACCGTTAAGTCGCTTACATCATTCGGCGCATTCGTTGATATCGGCGGAGTGGACGGACTCGTTCACATAAGCGAGCTTTCGTGGAACAAGATCAAGCATCCGTCAGAGGTATGCGCTGTAGGCGATGTAATGGATGTTTATATCAAGGATATAAACCCTGAGACAAAGAAAATATCGCTCGGTTTCAAGAAGATGGAGGATAATCCTTGGGTCATCGCACAGAACAAGATCCATGTCGGAGACGTTATAACGGTAAAGATCGTAAGAATGCTGCCGTTCGGTGCATTTGCGGAAATCATGCCGACAGTGGACGGACTTATCCATATCTCGCAGATCGCGGACAGAAGGATAGGCAAGCCGGACGATGTTCTTTCGATAGGACAGGAAGTTCAGGTCAAGGTCACAGATGTTGACTGGGAGGCTAAGAAGATCAGCCTTTCGATAAGAGCTCTTATTGAGGCTGAGAAGGAAAAGGAGCCGGAGGAGGAACCGGAAGTGATCGAGGACGATGAGCCGCAGGCTGAGTCGACACTCGTTTATTCGACGGATCCGGATGTTGAGGTAGACGCGGCTCCGAGCGATGCCGAATAATCATATACAGTTTTATACTGAAACTTTATGGGCACGGACACCATCAGAGGCGCCGTGCCCATTTTTTATGTAAACATATTCAGCCTGATTTGTAAAGTTTCTGTGACTTCACTTGACAAACTCCGATAAGTGTTGGTATAATATAATTATTCGAAAACGAACAGTTCTGAAACGAACAATAAATATTTCGGAGGAAGCAATGGAAAGCATCACAGAAAATATATATGTAAACCGTGATCTTCAGAACGAGCTGTTCAGCTCAGTGTGCTCAAAATACGGACTTACGCGTATGGAGCTTCTGATACTTCTGTTTCTTTCGCGAAGTGCGAAAAATACTGCTACGGATATAGTGGAGCGGTTAAGAGTGGCAAAATCGCACGTTTCGGCATCCGTAAGGGAGCTGGAGGAGCAGGGGTATATCGAACCCGTATATGAGGGCAGTGACCACAGGGCTGTCCATCTCAGACTCTGTAAAAAGGCTGATGAGATAATAAGGGCGGGTGAGCGCGCCCAGAATGAATTCATCTCCATAGTATGCAGGGGCTTTTCTCAGCGGGAGCAGCTCAAGGATTTTATCGTTCGAATGAACGATAATGTGATCGAATACTTTAAAGCTGCCTGCCGGCATCAAAACAGGCAGCGCTCAGTTTCAGGGAGGTGAAGTTACCGTGACCGGTAAAAATGATTTAACACGTTTGTCAAACGAGATAACATATCACAGATATATGCTGAGCCATAAAAAGGCTGAAAGCCTTTATACGGATATAAGCATGTCTGAGTATATTGCACTCAAGCATATTTCGGAGCATGAGGGCGAAAGGGTATATCTAAAAGAGATAGCCGACGGGATGGATATAACTGTGCAGAAGGCGTCAAAGGGTGTAAGAAGGCTCCGTGACCGAGGGCTTGTAACATGGGAGCATGACGGCAACGGAAGCGATGGAACGTATGTGACTATTACCGAGACAGGAGAAAAACTGCTGAGAGAGCAGGAGACGGTCTTGAAGGACTATTACGGCAGAGTTATAGAAATATTCGGCGAAGACAGACTTGAAGAGCTCCTGGAGCTTTTGAGAGAGCTTGAGGATGCTATGGACGGTGCACTTGACGGAAAGGAGGCATGATGGATGTCAAATGAGGAATACATGCGGGAAAAAGAAGCCGTCTGCCGTAAAAACGATGATATATCACCGAGGCTGTATGACGAGTACGGAGTAAACAAGGGATTGCGCGACGAGAACGGGAACGGCGTTCTGGCGGGACTTACAAACATATCAAAGATAGTATCGTCAAAATTCGAAAACGGAAAAAAGGTGTCGTGTGACGGCGAGCTTTGGTATCGCGGCTACAGGATAGAAGATCTTATAAACAGCCTGGGAGACAACGAGCCCGGCTTTGAGAAAATGGCATATCTGCTGCTCATGGGAGAGCTGCCGGATAAGGAGGATATGGCGGAGTTTTTAGAGCTCATAGGCGAGTGCAGGACACTTCCGGAGAATTTTGACCGTGACGTTATAATGAAGGCGGCGAGCGAGGATATAATGAACTCAATGACGAGGAGTATCCTTACTTTAGCATCGTACGACAGAAAAGCAAACGACACGAGCGTTGCAAATTCGCTCGGGCAGTGTATAAGGCTTATAAGCGAGTTCCCGCTTCTGGCTGTTTACGCATATCACGCATATAATTATAACGTGCACGGAAACAGCATGATAATACACAGACCTCAAAAGGACTTGTCAACTGCCGAAAATCTGCTTATGATGCTGCGTCCCGACAAAAAGTTCACGGCAACAGAGGCAAAGGTTCTCGACACGGCGCTCATCCTTCACATGGAGCACGGCGGAGGAAATAACTCAACCTTTACAACAAGGGTCGTAACATCTTCAGGTTCTGATACATACTCGACGATCGCTGCGGCGATGGCGTCGCTCAAGGGCCCGAAGCATGGAGGTGCAAACATCAAGGTCATGCAGATGATGGAGGATATACGTGCTCATGTCGGAGACCTTACAGACTATGATGAGGTGGAAGCATATCTTGCAAAGATCATCGACAAGGAGGCATTCGACAGAAAGGGACTCGTATATGGTATGGGTCACGCCGTATATTCGCTCTCTGATCCGCGTGAGAGGATATTCAAGGGGTATGTCGAGAAGCTTGCGGCGGAAAAGGGCAGAGAGGATGATCTCAAGCTGTATAAGAATGTTGAGGAAGCGGCGCCTAAGCTTATTGCAAAAAAACGGCGTATATTCAAGGGAGTAAGTCCGAATGTGGATTTTTACAGCGGCTTTGTATACGAAATGCTCGGGATACCGCAGGAGCTCTACACAGCGATATTTGCGGCAGCGAGGATCGTCGGATGGAGTGCGCATAGAATAGAGGAGCTTATATGCATGGATAAGATCATACGTCCTGCGTATATGAGCGTTATGGAGGAAAGGAGCGTGCCTATTGAAAAATAGAAACGGGCACCGAGGATGCGGTGTTTTGAGGATCTATAGTACAAACATAACCGGAGGTGCCCCTGCATGAATCAGAAATTAAAGGAAAAGACGCTGGAATCGCTTTCATCGGTCCTGCCGGTGGCGGGGATAGTGCTGCTTTTGAGTATAGTTTTAGTACCGCTCGATGTAGGAAATGTGATGATATTCCTTGTGAGCACTGTTCTTCTGATAGTCGGAATGGGAATGTTCCAGCTCGGAGCGGAAACTGCGATGAACCCTTTGGGAGAGGGAATAGGCGGGGAGCTTTCAAGGTCGGGAAAGACAGTGCTGATAATCGCTGTGAGCTTCGTTATGGGAGTGCTCATAACGATAGCCGAGCCTGATCTTCAGGTGCTGTCAAATCAGGTGCCGTCCGTGCCTAACAGCGTGCTTATATGGACTGTCGCGATAGGGGTCGGACTGTTTCTGGCGGTAGCGGTGATGAGGGTAGTGCTGAAGGTAAATCTGTCGGTGCTGCTTATGATATTCTATGCGTTGCTTTTGGCGCTGTCGTTCTTTGTCCCAAGGGATTTTCTGGCCGTTGCATTTGACTCCGGCGGTGTTACTACAGGGCCTATGACGGTACCGTTCATCATGGCTATGGGTATAGGACTTTCCGCGATGCGAGGAGATAAGGACGCGTCAAGCGACAGCTTTGGTCTCGTGGCGCTTTCAAGTATCGGACCGGTGCTTGCGGTAATGGTACTTGGCTGTTTCTATGCACCGGATGAAACAGCTGATATGACGACCGAGATAGCGTCTGTTGCAACGATGCGCGATGTTATGGAGATATTCGTCGTAGAACTGCCGCATTATGCCAAGGAGGTGCTAATATCGCTTTTGCCGATAGCGGGAGTGTATGTGATATTCCAGCTTATAAGGCGTAAGTACCAGAAGAGACAGCAGCTGCGTATAGCGATGGGATTTCTTTATACCTATATAGGGCTTGTACTGTTCCTGTGCGGTGTAAATGTCGGATTTGCGCCTATAGGTACTATGCTCGGAAGTGAGATAGCGTCTTCGGGGATCGAATGGATCATGATACCGATAGGCATGATAATGGGATATTTTATAGTAAAAGCAGAACCTGCGATACAGGTCCTAAATCATCAGGTACAATCCGTGACGAAGGGAACGATCTCAGGTAAGACGATGAACCATTGCTTGTCCATAGGCGTGGCGATAAGTATAGGTCTTGCGGTGCTGAGGATCCTTACCGGACTCCCGATACAGTGGATTATAATACCGGGATATATAATAGCGCTCTTAATGTCTAGATTCGTGCCGAAGATATTCGTGGGTATCGCGTTCGACTCCGGCGGCGTTGCGAGCGGACCGATGACCTCGACATTCCTTCTGCCGTTCTGTATAGGGGCATGCAGCGCCCTCGGCGGGAATATCATGACCGACGCGTTCGGAGTGGTGGCGCTGGTCGCTCTGACGCCGCTAATAGCGATACAGATCATGGGTCTGAGGTACAGGTTCAGACTGAGCAGGCAGCTGAGATTTGCTGTGCCGGACGGCGGACTTCCGGAGGACAGCGATGTTATCGTAGAGTTTGCGGAGGAGTGAGAAAATGGAGTCGAATAAAATATCGTTTCGCGTACTGGTCCTTATCGCTGGACCGAAGCTTGCCGACAAGGCGTCAGAGGTACTGGAGCGTGAAAATGTTCCGGTGCAGTATGAATGGACTGCGGCGGGAACCGCGCCGAGTGAGCTTATAGATGTGCTTGGGTTGGGAAGCCCGGACAAGAGCGTTCTTGCCAGCTTTATGCCGAAGCAGTTTGCCGACGGTATGCTCAGGAAGCTGAAAAGGGAACTCAAATTCGGTTCAGTGAATACAGGTATAGCGTTCACACTTCCGCTCAACGGAGCCAGTAATCTGTTGGTGCATATGCTCGGCTCCGCGGTCGGGAGTGAGATCGAGGACGGAACAGAGAGGAAGGTTGTTGTCAACATGCCGGATATAAAATATTCATTGATCGCCGTGATGGTAAATCAGGGCTATAGCGAGAACGTGATGGAGGCAGCCCGTGAGGCGGGCGCCGGCGGCGGAACGGTCATACCGAGCCGCAATATCGCGAATGAAAAAGTAAAAGGCTTCTGGGGCTCGGGTTTTCAGGAGGAGAAGGACATAGTGCTGATCGTATCGGACAGCGACAGCAAGCTTGCGATCATGCAGGCGATAGGCGACAAGTGCGGAATGCACAGCGACGCCAAGGGAATGATAATTTCGTTGCCGATAGACAGTGTTATCGGATTTTAATATGAACGATACGGCACAGACCTATGAAAACTGCATGGGTCTGTGCTGTTTTTATATATAATGCAAAAGTTGATGCTTTTATCTGTATAAAAGGAGTTGAAAACAGTGGTATATTATGATATACTTAGAGGTGAGATAATGGGCAATTGCGAAATGCTGGTTTCGCAGTAATATGGTTAATACAGAGAATGGAGGGAACCGTTATGATGAAAAGAATGATCGCAGCGGCGGCAGCTGCTGCGATGCTGTGCGCATCTGTTACTGTTGTGGCTTCAGAAACGGAGAGCGGCAGCTGCGGGGATAATCTTACATGGACGCTGGATGAGAGCGGGCTTCTTACCGTGAGCGGTACGGGGACAATGGATAATTACACGTTTATCGATCCTGCGCCATGGGCAGACAGTGATGTGAGGGATGTAGTGATAGAGGAAGGTGTAACGAGTGTCGGTACATATGCGTTTATGGGTCAGACTGGTATCGAAACGGTGACGCTTTCGGCGACTGTTACAAAGATAGACATCGGCGCATTTCAAGAGATAGGCGATAGCTTTACAGCCATAACAATACCGCCGAGCGTGACGTTTATCGGTCAGTATGCATTTGCGTTGAATGCAAATCTTGTTATAAAAGGTTATCCTGGCAGTTATGCCGAGGAATATGCGTTAAATCAGGGTATAACGTTCGAGTCGCTCGGGGATGTTCCGCTCAATGATGTGACTGTTTCTACAGTGGAGGAGCTGGAAGCCGCGATACGGTCGTTCAACAGGATAATACTTAAGGATGGCGTATATACAATAGATCATCCTCTAACGATAGGCTCGGATTCTGAGTATATCACCAATGTAACAATAACGGCAGAAAATCCGGGCAGGGCTGAGATCTTGTCAACGCTTGGCTATGAGCCCGTGGCTGAGATAGTGAACGCGTCTCAGATCATGCTCGAAGGACTGATACTCGGTCATGAGAGCCCGGAGTATCAGCAGGGATGCGGCAGCTCTGAGTACAGCTCAGGATATGTGCTGTACGCGAACCGAGCAGATGATGTGACAATCAACGGCTGTGACCTTTATGGATGCGGTACGGTGGCGCTGTATCTTGAGGCATCGGACAACTTTACTGCCGAGAATTGTATCCTTCGTGACTGTAAGGAATCTATCGCAAGTCTTTGGGGTGAGAAGATAAATATCAATGGCTGTATAATAAGCGGTAATGCGTACGATCCGAAATATGCCGGATCGATCCCTGCGATATGGGCAACAGATCATGCCCCGACATTTTGCGACTGTGTATTTGTAAATAACTGTAGTGCGGAGTTTGCCGGCGGCACTGCTGAGGTCATAACGACCGACTGTACGTTTGTCGATAACGCTTGGGATAGCGAAACTCCGGAGGATTGGGGTGTATGCTTGAACGGGATCAATTGGCAGGTAAAGGACGGCGTTTTGAGACTTGGCTATCCTATAGAGCTTGATGACGGTACAAGTATAGAGAGCGGAAAAGGAGAGATACTGCCGTATTCGGTATACTCGCTCCCGTGGCGCGGAAAGGTGTATTCAACGCTCGATGTTGCTCCCGGCGTCTATTATTATGGAGAGGGCAGCGGCAGCTGCGGCGATAATGCGGCTTGGTCTCTTAAAAACGGAGTTCTCAACATATCAGGAACGGGAGATATGTATGCGTATAACAGTGCGTACAGACCGGATTGGGAGAATGCAAAAGATGTTATCACAGAGGTCATTATAGAGGATGGTATAACAAGCCTTGGGAATATGGCATTTATGGAATATCCATCGTTGAAGAGTGTGACGCTTCCGAATAGCTTGGAGGTGATAGGCGCCAATGCATTTACGAGGTGCAAGTCTCTTTCCAAAGTGAGCTGGGGAAGCGGACTTAAAGAGATCGGTATGTCGGCGTTTTCGAATTGTCCGATCACATCGGCAGTGCTGCCGGAAGGATTAACAACGCTTGGGACACAGGCGTTTTTAGGTAGTGCACTGATGGAGATAAAGCTGCCGTCAACGATTGAGACTTTTGATGCGGATGTGTTCCGGGGCTGTAATGAGCTTGCGAGTGTGGAGATAAGTGATGGTAATGCGCTTTATAAGTCACTTGAAGGCGTGCTGTTTACCGAAGATATGAAAACGCTTGTATTTGCCCCCGCTGCGAAACCGGTAAGTGTATATGTTGTACCGGATGGAGTGGATAAAATAGGCAGTTTTGCTTTTGAAGGAAGCCGCATAGGCGAGATCGTTATTTCGGACAGCGTGACAGAGCTTGAGACGAATGCTATAAGAGGATTCAAGGGCGAGCGCATAGTTATTCCTAAGAATGTTATTAAACTGGATGAGAACTCGGTATTTATAGAAGGTGCGGGTGAGGTGTACGTCTATGAGGACTCGGCTGCGGAGAAGTATTTTGCCGACACTTATATGAATTATAAGATCATACCTGAACTTTCTAAGGCACAGGCTTATGCGGATGAGAACGGAATTATACAGGTATTTTTGGAGACGGATTCGCAGAATATCGTACCGGTGTTTGCCGTATGCATGAGAGAAGGAGAGCTAACTGAAGTAGGAGAGCTGAGCGGAGGTGTGTTTGCAACAGAAGGAGCAGATACGGTAAAGCTGTTCATCTGGGATGGGTTTGACACTATGCGTCCGCTTGCAGAGGCTGATACCGTTTGGGGCGGGGAATAAAATTGTTAAATTATTAACAGTAATACATACCGATTATCCCGGAACTTGTTACTTCCGGGATATTTTTATTATATATAAAAGTATGGATTAGATCTTATCTTTTCGGATAAAATATCATTATATACAAAATAGGTATAAAAAGTGTAATTATATTTTGATATAATTACATATAGACAAATACAATATCTTGTGGTACAATAAGCTCAAAGCAGAAGGGAAGATGCTCATAAGGCAGTTATCCCGATCTTACCACCGAGAGAAATGAGGGATTTTATGAACAGATATTTTGCGCCCGAATGGGAAGGCTTCACACCCGGTAAATGGTGCGAGGAAGGCATCAATGTAAGAGATTTTATTCAGAAAAACTACACACCCTATGAGGGTGATGAGGAGTTCCTTGAAGGCCCCACAGAGGCTACGAAAAAGCTCTGGGATGAGGTCATGGAGCTCTCGAAGCAGGAGCGTGAGGCGGGCGGTGTGCTCGATATGGACACAAAGATAGTGTCGGGGATAACATCACATCCTGCGGGATATATAGATAAAGATCTTGAACAGATAGTAGGTCTCCAGACCGACAAGCCATTAAAGCGTTCGCTCCAGCCGTTTGGCGGAATAAGGATGGCTGAGGGTGCGTGTGAATCGTACGGCTACAAGGTCGATCCCGAGGTCGAGATGATATTCACAAAATACAGAAAGACGCATAATCAGGGCGTGTTTGACGTGTATACACCCGAGATGCGAATGGCGAGAAAGTCGGCTATCATAACAGGGCTTCCGGATGCGTACGGCAGGGGAAGGATAATAGGCGATTACAGAAGGATAGCGCTCTATGGAATAGATATGCTCATAGAGGATAAGAAGCATCAGAAGGATTCCGTATGCGGAAGCATGTCGGAGAAGAAGATAAGACTCAGAGAGGAGCTTCAGGAGCAGCTGAATGCGCTCGCCGAGATGAAGGAACTCGGAAATATTTACGGCTATGATATCTCAAGACCGGCAAAGAACGCAAAGGAGGCTGTTCAGTGGCTCTATTTCGGATATCTTGCGGCAGTAAAGGAGCAGAACGGTGCGGCGATGAGTATAGGAAGAACATCCACCTTCCTTGACATCTATATAGAGAGAGATCTCAAAAACGGCGTTATAACCGAGAAAGAGGCACAGGAGCTCATAGACCACTTCGTAATGAAGCTTCGCCTCGTTAAATTTGCGAGAACTCCGGAATATAATTCGCTGTTCTCCGGTGACCCGACATGGGTAACGGAGTCGATCGGCGGTGTCGGTATCGACGGACGACCGATGGTAACGAAGAATTCGTTCAGATATCTCCATACGCTCGAAAATCTCGGACCTGCGCCAGAGCCGAACCTTACTGTGCTCTGGTCAACAAGACTTCCGGCAGCGTTCAAGGCGTTTTGTGCAAAAATGTCGATAAAGACCTCATCGATCCAGTATGAGAACGATGATATGATGCGCGTGACTCATGGTGATGACTACGCGATCGCATGCTGTGTATCGTCTATGGTAGTCGGTAAGGAGATGCAGTTCTTCGGAGCGCGCGCGAATCTGGCAAAGTGCCTGCTCTATGCTATAAACGGAGGTATGGACGAGAGACTTAAGATACAGGTAGGTCCCAAGTACAGGATATGCGATGGAGAGTATCTTGATTTCGACGACGTTATGGAGAAGTTTGAGGCGATGCAGGAGTGGCTTGCGGATCTCTATGTGAATACTCTTAATGTGATCCATTATATGCATGATAAGTACTGCTACGAGCGCTCACAGATGGCTCTGCACGACAGAGATGTTAAGCGATACTTTGCTACGGGTATCGCGGGACTTTCGGTAGTTGCCGATTCCCTCAGCGCGATAAAGTATGCAAAGGTAAAGCCGATACGCGACGAGAATGGTATATGTGTTGATTTTGAGATCGAGGGTGATTTCCCGAAATACGGAAACAACGATGATAGAGTTGACGATCTTGCAGTGGACGTTGTACACAGCTTTATGGATAAGATCCGCAAGCACCGCACGTACCGAGACAGTATACCGACGATGTCGATACTTACTATCACATCGAATGTCGTATACGGCAAGAAGACCGGAAACACGCCTGACGGAAGAAGAATGGGGGTTCCGCTCGCGCCGGGTGCTAACCCGATGCATGGCAGAGACTCAAGCGGTGCGGTAGCGTCGCTCGCATCTGTTGCAAAGCTTCCGTTCGGAGACGCTCAGGACGGTATTTCAAATACCTTCTCTATAGTACCGGGCGCTCTCGGCAAGGACGATATGGTATTCTCCGGTGAGCTTGATCTTGACGCGCTCATGAAGGAAGACTGATAAGAGAGCAGGTCAGAGACAAACAGTTTCAGATATATACAAAATTGAAAGGAGTAATAATTATGTCACAGCAGGTAGATAATCTTGTAAATATGTTGGACGGCTATGTTGAAAAGGGCGGTCATCATCTCAATGTAAATGTATTCAATCGCGAGACTCTTCTCGATGCTCAGAAGCATCCGGAAAAGTATCCTCAGCTCACAGTGAGAGTTTCCGGCTATGCCGTAAACTTTATAAAGCTCACAAAGGAGCAGCAGGACGACGTAATATCACGTACCTTCCACCAGAGCATATAACTGCTATGGATCAGAGGGAAATAGATGAGCTCGTGCGTTTGCTTGATGCGCAGATGGCTGCCGGAGCGGGACATATAAATCTGACTGCAGACGAGAATGCGGTAAAGACAGAGGTCACCACTTCTCAGAGCGTGTGCGGGAAGAATATGGCATGTCAGGTGCCTACGCTGCACGAGGGATACGACGAATGATACAGGGCTGTGCCGGTACGGACGTTCCGTACCGGCACAGCCTGTTTTCAATGACGGGAGGAAACAGAAATGAAGGGATATATACATTCGCTCGAATCGTTCGGGACGGTGGACGGACCGGGTACACGATATGTGGTGTTTTTTCAGGGCTGCCCCATGAGGTGCCGTTATTGCCACAATCCCGATACATGGGAGCTTAATAAAGGCACGGAGATGACCGTAGATGAAATATTGAAAAAGGTAGAGTCGGTGCGTGAGTTTATCCGAAACGGCGGCATTACCGCAACAGGCGGCGAACCGCTTATGCAGATAGCTTTTCTGACCGAACTTTTCAGAAAGGCGAAGACGGAGCACGGTCTTCACACTTGTCTTGATACCTCCGGGATCGCTTTTACTCCCGGGAATACAGAGAAATTCGACGAGCTTATGAAATATACCGATCTTGTTATGCTCGACATAAAGCATATAGATCCTGAGCAGCATATAAAGCTCACCGGTCAGAAAATAGACAATATAGCGGCGTTTGCGAAATATCTTTCGGATAAAGGGACTCCGGTCTGGATACGCCACGTTGTTGTTCCGGGTATAACTCTAAACGATGAATATCTCTACAGGCTCGGGCGTTTCATAGGTACTATCAAGACTCTTAAAGCGCTTGACGTGCTCCCGTATCATGATATGGGCAGAGCGAAATACAAGGCGATGGGGATAGAGTATTCGCTTGAGGGGACGCCGGTTGCGACCAAGGAGGATGCCGTCAGAGCCAGAGAGATAATAATGCGTGGATTAAAGGATGAGCTTAAGGCTTCACATAATGCATTTTAACAAGAATATGTAACTAAAAGCCGGGCGGTGCTGTCGGTCTCTTATGCGGCAGCTTTGCCCGGCTTTTTTATGTGGTGTGACCTTAATTAACGTTTGTTATGACTGTTTCTGAAATCACTGGGGGTACAATTTTCGGCTTTGACAAACCATCGGTTGAAATTTCTGAGTGATGTGAACCCGCTTTCATAGCAGATCTCAGTCATTGGCAGATCTGTATTGGTAAGAAGATATTTTGCATAGTCGATGCGGCAGCCGTTCAGTATATCGATCATTCCACAGCCTATTTTGAGTTTAAATGTCCGTGAAAGATATCCCGGATTTATTCCGAAACGAGCTGCGATCGATTCGAGTGTTATATCTGATCTGAAATTTTCTGAGATATACTTTAAAACATTGTAACAAAGGTCTGCATGATGGTTTGTCGGATAAGGTTCAAATTCACACTGAGCAAAAAGCAGTCCGAGTATCACATATAAGAATCCCTTTTCGACGACGCTGTTGTGCTTCTGATCGTACACGGAACGCAGCTTATTCATACAGTCCTCTGCCATAGGATCCGCGTTGTGTATGACGGGGGAAACGATGCGTTTTACGAAATAGGAATTGAGCCCTGGTATGAGCGAGGGGCTTACAATAGTGATGCTGCCGTGGGCATTATCGGATGAGACATAAGAATGCTCCGTTTCGGGAAGCACTATCAGCCATGAATGCTCATGCAGAGTATACTCCTTTCTCTCGCATGTTATGACCATCTCTCCTTTGGTGCATAGCATAAGCTCAAGCTGCTTATGTATATGGGAACAAAAAGAGAAATTGTCGGAGATGTCAAATATGGTGAGCAGACGATGGCAGGCTTCGTAAAATATCATTGTTTTATTCCTCCGTTTCGATGCCTATATGAGTTTATTTTAGCATACAGGTAAAAATATGTCCAGTATTTTTGAGGATATTTCTTTATTTTAATGCGAACTGTATGTTATACTGTATATATGAGATCGGGAGACCGTATATAAGCAAAGTATAAGGAGGAATGAATCATGGAATACCATGTATCAAAAAAAGGCAGCGACAGAAATAACGGAACACAGGAAAAGCCGTTTCTGACTATATCCAAAGCGGCAGAGCTTGCTGAGGAGAATGATAGGATCATAGTGCATGAGGGCGTATACAGGGAATGTGTATCGCCTGCCAACGGCGCAAGAACAGCGCAGGGAAGGATAATATACGAAGCGGCTGAGAATGAGAAGGTTGTGATCAAGGGTTCAGAACGGATAAAAGACTGGAAACGTGAAGAGAACGGCGTATGGAGAACTATTATAGATAACGGCTTTTTCGGGAAGTACAATCCGTATAAGGAGATCATATGGGGAGACTGGCTCTTCGAGCCCACTGACCGCGTCCTGCATACGGGACAGGTGTATATAAACGGGAAAGCCTTGAGAGAGGTCACAGACAGTGCTGAATGCGCATCAAAATCTATGACATGGTGCTGTGAAACCGACGAAACCAAAACAGTGATAAGGGCGAATTTTGCGGATGCCGATCCGAATGAGGAGCTTGCGGAGATAAATGTGCGCAGGTCGTGTTTTGCACCCGTGCATACCGGCGTAAACTATATAACTGTCCGCGGCTTTGAAATGGAGCATGCCGCCTCGGAGTGGGCACCGCCGACTGCGGAGCAGACGGGGATGCTGTGCACGAATTGGAGCAAGGGCTGGATCATAGAGAACAATATACTGCATGATGCGAAATGCAGCGCCGTGAGCGTTGGAAAGGAGCGGTCGACCGGACATAATCTACACACTCGCTATCACCGGAAATCCGGCTACCAGAATCAGCTTGAAACGGTTTTTGCGGCTCTGCATATCGGCTGGAGCAAAGAGCGTATAGGAGGGCATGTCATCAGGAACAATACGATATACGACTGCGGGCAAAACGGGATAGTAGGTCATATGGGCGGCGCGTTCAGTGAGATATACGGGAATCATATTTATAATATAGGCAACAAAAGAGAGTTCTTTGGCGCGGAGATCGCCGGCATCAAGCTCCATGCAGCCATCGACACGTATATCCACAATAACAATATCCACGACTGTGTCTGGGGGACGTGGCTTGATTGGCAGGCACAGGGAGTACGGCTGAGCTCAAATCTTTATTTCAATAACGATAATGATATATGGATCGAGGTCACACACGGACCGCATATTGTGGATAACAATATATTTGCGTCACGGCTGAACTTCCGAAATGCCGCGCAGGGAGGCGCTTATATACACAACCTGTTCTGCGGCGCACAGCTGCGGTATGATGTTCTCGACAGATCAACTCCGTATCATCTGAGCCATTCCACAGAAGTAAAGGGAACTGCGGTCGTATACGGCGGCGATGACAGGTATTTTAACAACATATTTGTAGGAGGCGAGCCGGATGAAGGCTGGAAGTGCGGAACGGAGCTTTATAACGGATTTACATCTTCAATGGAGGAATATATTGAAAAGACATCGGTGTATCTGAGTGATCCCGATAAGGCATCAGGTGTAAGACAGCCGGTATATATAAACAATAACAGTTATTTGGCTGGGGCGAAAGGGTTCGAAAAAGAAAAGAATAAGATCGAGAGCGACTATGATCCGAAGATCCGGGTCTCAGAGGAAAACGGAAGTTTTTATCTGGAAATAGATATTCCGGAATATGGTCTGGTAAAAGATGCACAGCAAGTGAGGACTCACAATCTGCCAATTCCGAGGATTGCAGAGGCTCCGTATGAAAAACCGGACGGAACGGAACTGGTGATAGACAGGGACTATTTCGGGATCTGCCGCGCGGGGTCTCCGACGGCGGGACCGTTTGAGGGGATAGAACCCGGAAAGCACAGACTGCTTGTTTGGCAAAGATAAAATATAACACCCGATACGGCATATTGCAGCCGTACCGGGTGTTCTGTTTATCAGCTGTCGAGCTTCAGCACCGACATGAACGCCTCCTGCGGCACCTCTACGGAGCCGACCTGGCGCATTCTCTTCTTTCCTTCCTTCTGCTTTTCAAGCAGCTTCTTCTTACGCGATATATCTCCGCCGTAGCACTTTGCAAGCACGTCCTTGCGCAGTGCTTTGATAGTCTCTCTGGCTATTATCTTTGAGCCTATTGCTGCCTGTATAGGCACCTCAAAGAGCTGACGGGGGATAACTTCTTTCAGCTTTTCACACATTTTTCTTCCGCGGCTGTAGGCGCTGTCCTTGAATACGATGAACGAAAGCGCATCCACGGCTTCGCCGTTTAAGAGTATGTCAAGCTTCACAAGCGACGACGGCTTATAGCCGGAAAGCTCATAGTCGAATGACGCATAACCGCGGGTCCTGGACTTCAGAGCGTCAAAGAAATCGTAGATTATTTCGTTGAGCGGCAGCTCATAGTGTATTTCCGCCCTCGTTTCGTCGAGATATTCCATATGCTTGTATATACCGCGGCGTTCCTGACACAATTCCATAACGTTGCCCACGTAGTCCTTTGGTACCATTATCGATGCCTTTGCCATCGGCTCCTCCATATGCTCTATCTCCGCCGGATTCGGGAGATTGGACGGATTGTCGCAGAGAACCATTTCGCCGTTCGTCTTGTAGACTCTGTATACAACGCTCGGAGCCGTTGTTATAAGGTCGAGATCGTATTCGCGTTCGAGTCTCTCCTGTATTATTTCGAGATGCAAAAGCCCCAAAAAGCCGCAGCGGAATCCGAAGCCCAGAGCAGCCGAGGTCTCGGGCTCGAACATCAGTGCAGCATCGTTTAGCTGCAGTTTCATGAGTGCTTCCTTAAGATCCTCGTAATGCGCGCCGTCTGCCGGATATATTCCGCAGTATACCATAGGATTTACCTTTTTATAGCCGGGCAGCGGCTCGGATGCGGGATCTGCAACCGTTGTTACGGTATCGCCGACACGTGTATCCTGTATATTTTTTATGCTTGCCGCTATATATCCGACGTCGCCCGCGGAGAGCTTGTCGGTCCTTATGAGACCGGACGGATGCATCCTTCCGACCTCGACTACGTCGAATTCCGCGCCTGTAGCCATCATTCTGATGCGCGTGCCGGCCTTCAGTGAGCCTTCTTTTACACGTACATAAACTATTACGCCGCGGTAGCTGTCATAATATGAATCGAATATCAGAGCCTTCAATGGTGCGCTCGGGTCACCTGTTGGCGCGGGTATCTTCTCGACTATCTCTTCAAGCACCTGTTCTACGTTAAGACCTGTCTTAGCGCTGATCTGCGGCGCATCCTCAGCGGGTATGCCGATTATGTCCTCTATCTCGTGTATTGTCGCTTCGGGGTTTGCCGAAGGAAGATCGATCTTGTTTATGACCGGAACGACTTCAAGATCATGATCTATCGCGAGATATGTGTTTGCAAGTGTCTGCGCCTCTATGCCCTGCGATGCATCAACGACAAGTATCGCACCCTCGCAGGCCGCGAGACTCCTCGATACCTCGTAGTTGAAATCGACATGTCCGGGTGTGTCTATGAGATTGAAGATATATTCCTCTCCATTTTTGCGCGTATATTTGAGTGTTACGGCATGAGCCTTTATCGTTATGCCGCGTTCGCGCTCAAGATCCATGTCGTCAAGGATCTGATCCTCCATATCGCGGGCTTCGACCTCACCCGTGAGTTCCAGAAGTCTGTCCGCGAGAGTCGACTTACCATGATCGATATGCGCGATTATACAAAAGTTACGAATATTGTCCTGTTTCTTTTCTGCCATTTGATCTACTCCTATATTCAGCTTGGGTATTCACAATATAAGTATATCATAAAATCACAAGATTTTCAACATGTTTTTGAAGGCGTTTGGCGGGGGAACGGCGCAGTTTCACAATAAATTCATGATTACCTCACAATTATTTTAAAAAGGTGAAAATAATTACGGTAAAAGTATTGACATTTGGGTTAGGATGTGCTAATATATATTAGTGGAAACGGATGAAGCGTTAGAGGCACTTCTCCAAAATGAACCTACGCTAAGGAAGGAGTGGTAGCGATGCCGTTGGCGATGGCTGAAGCCGGAAAAGAGCTTTATATAAAAAAGATCGGCGGCCGTGAGGAGGTCAGGCAGCATCTTGCACAGCTTGGCTTTGTGGTCGGCGGGATGGTCAAGGTCATTTCTGTAATAGGCGGCAACATAATTGTTCAAGTCAAAGAGTCAAGAATTGCTGTCAGCCGGGAAATGGCTATGAAAATTATTGTCTGATTAGACATACGGAAAGGTAGGGTAATAATATGAAAACTTTGCAGCAGTCTAAAGTGGGCGACACGGCTGTCGTTAAAAAGCTGCACGGCGACGGAGCGGTAAGACGCCGCATAATGGACATGGGTATAACCAAGGGCGTTGAGGTGTATATCAGAAAGCTTGCGCCGCTCGGGGATCCTATAGAGGTCAATGTGCGCGGCTACGAGCTTTCGATCCGCAAAAGCGATGCGCAGATGATAGAGATAGTTTGAAGTGCATAGTTATGCGGGGCATTGGTTTTGATTACCCGGGAACTTCATATATGGACAGCAACGGCGGTACATATAAATGCTTCGTTGGGTTAATGTGATCTAACATATGATATTGAAGGGTAATGATCGGATAGGCAGGCTATCCGTTAAAAAAGATAAGGAGCATGAAAATGGAATATAAAATTGCGTTAGCAGGTAATCCGAACTGCGGTAAAACAACGCTTTTCAACGCGCTCACAGGCTCGTCACAATATGTGGGAAACTGGCCGGGAGTCACGGTTGAAAAGAAAGAGGGTAAGCTTAAGAACCATAAGGACGTGACGGTCACGGACCTTCCGGGTATATACTCGCTCTCTCCGTACACTCTTGAAGAAGTTGTTGCAAGAAACTACTTGATAAATGAGCGTCCGGATGCTATACTTAATATTATAGACGGTACGAACATAGAGAGAAATCTTTATCTCACAACTCAGCTTTGCGAGCTCGGTATCCCGGTAGTGTGTGCGGTAAATATGATAGATATCGTAAAGAAAAACGGTGATGTTATAAAGCTTGATGTGCTTGCAAAGGAGCTGGGTGTAAAGGTCTGCGAGATCTCTGCGCTTAAGGGCACGGGAATAAATCAGGCTATCGATATGGTCGTGGAAGCGGCAAAGTCGGGCAAGTCGATACCGCATCACACCTTTGAGGGACCGATCGAGCATGCCATAGCTCATATCGAGGAGGCTGCGCTGCATGATCTTCCGGAAGAACAGCAGAGATGGTTTGCGATAAAGATATTTGAGCGTGACGAGAAGGTACTGCAGCAGCTCAATATCCCGCAGGCAACATTGAAGCATATCGAGAGCGATATTGCTGCATGTGAGAAAGAGCTTGACGATGATGCTGAATCGCTTATCACTGCGGCGCGTTATGACGAGATCGCTGGCATAATAAAGAAGTGTTATAAGAAAAAGAACAAGGGTTCGCTTTCTACCTCCGATAAGGTGGATAAGATAGTTACCAACAGGATACTGGCGCTGCCGATATTCGCGGTGATAATGTTCGTTGTCTACTGGGTAGCCATGGGACCGTTCGGTTCAATGATGACCGACTGGGCGAATGACGGACTTTTCGGATATGGTTGGCATCTGTTCGGAATAGGCAGCTCGGCATACGAGGAGGCATCCGGAGAATATGAGACCGAGATGGCAAAGATCGACGCGTTCATTGAGACCGCGGGCGAGGAAGGCATAGATACAGAGGCGGTAAGCGCGGCGCTGGAAGCTGAGGAGATGACTGCCGAGGACGAGGCTGCGATAGATCTATTCCTTACAGAGGCGGCAAATGTGAGCGCAGAGCTTGAGCTTACCGACGAGGAGGGGACTGTAACAGATACTCTTACGGTGGCGCTTGCAGATTTTGAATCGGCGCTTGAGGCTGAAGAGCCGGATCCTGCCGATTACGGCGTATGGGTACCTGGAGTTCCGGTGCTTATAGAGGCTCCGCTTGAGGCTGCCGGAACGGCTGACTGGCTCAGCGGACTTATACTTGACGGTATCGTAGGCGGTGTAGGAGCGGTACTCGGATTCGTGCCGCAGATGCTAATACTCTTCTTTATGCTCTGCATACTTGAAGATATAGGTTACATGGCGCGTGTGGCGTTCATCATGGACAGAATATTCCGCCGTTTCGGGCTTTCGGGAAAGAGTTTTATCCCGATGCTCATAGGTACGGGATGCGGTGTTCCGGGCGTTATGGCTTCGAGAACTATCGAGCAGGACAGAGACCGTAAGATGACTATAATGACGACCTGCTTCATTCCGTGCGGTGCGAAAATGCCTATCATTGGTCTTATTGCGGGCGCACTCTTCGGCGGCAGCGGAATGGTTGCAGTAAGCGCATACTTTATAGGTGTTGCGGCGATAGTTGTATCTGGTATAATCCTCAAGAAAACAAAGCCGTTCGCGGGCGAGCCGGCGCCGTTCGTAATGGAGCTTCCGGCTTATCATATACCGTCGGCAGGAAATGTGCTGAGAGGCACATGGGAGCGCGGCTGGAGCTTTATTAAGAGAGCCGGTACGGTCATACTCCTTTCATCGATACTTCTGTGGTTCCTCCAGGGCTTCGGATTTACGGACGGAAGTTTCGGAATGGTTGAGGACAACAATACGAGTCTCCTTGCGTCGATCGGACGTATCGCGGCGCCGATATTTGCACCGCTCGGCTGGGGCGACTGGAAGGCAACCGTTGCTACGGTCACAGGACTTATCGCGAAAGAGAACGTTGTTGCCACATTCGGAGTGCTCTACGGCTTTGCAGAGGTGGCAGAGAACGGTGATGAGATTTGGGGCAGCCTCGGCGGCGACTTCACAGCGATCTCGGCATACAGTTTCATGATATTCAACCTGCTTTGTGCACCGTGCTTCGCGGCTATGGGAGCTATAAAGCGTGAGATGAACAATGCAAAGTGGACATGGTTTGCTATCGGTTACATGTGTGTATTTGCGTATGTTATATCGCTTATAGTATATCAGATAGGCGGCCTTATCACAGGCGAGATCGGTTTCGGAGTAGGAACGATAGCTGCAGTAATACTTATAGCCGCTATTATCTGGCTTCTGTTCAGAAAAGGATACGAGGTAAAGAACGTCAATTCACTGAGAGCTGTTGACGCTGTCTGAATAAAAAAGAATGACCCGGGCGCACGTGTCAGACGCCCGGATCGAAATATAAGAGCGGGAGGTGCTTTTATGGGAACTGTGATAGTAGCGGTGATAGTTGCCGCACTGGTCGGATTAGTTGTTTACAAGCTGATAAAAGACAAAAAGGCGGGGAAGGGAAGCTGCAGCTGCGGAGACGGATGCGGCTCATGCCTGAACGCATGTCATTGCCACCCGCATAAATAAGCATACTGCTTTAATCTCAAATATACTTTCGTAAAAGGACTGCGGCATATATGCTGTGGTCCTTTTATAATTGATATGATTTATGTTAGCTTTTCCTCAAAGTTTGATTTATCCATATCTGTCTCCTGTTTTTTTAGCTCTGGGGGTTCAGTTATATAGCCGCAAAAATAGGGAAAAGGTTCGATCAGGCTTGAAAATCAATAAAACGTATGTTATAATAAATTTTAGAAAATTGTATTAATGTCAAG
>DVNB01000100.1 GCA_018714695.1 Candidatus Ornithomonoglobus merdipullorum
ACAATGCCTTTATTATGCGATTTTTCATACCTGAGTAGTAACTTTATTTTTTGATCACAAAAAATAAATAAAAAACGAAACGCGCCGGGGATCGGGGCGCGTTTCGCGATTTTGGGGGGACCCTTGCCTCACGGCAAGGGTATATGAAAAAAAGGATGGTATTGGCTGTATCAACAGCCCACAATTAAAACTGGATTGCTTAGTTAGATGTGCCGGTATCCTCGGTAAGCTGTACCGATATCTCCATCGTGTTGCTGTCCCTAAGGATCTTGAATGTGAGATAATCTCCCGGCTTCTTTTCGTCGCGGATCTCGTTTATCTCCGACGTTGAGCTTACTGCCTGACCGTCCACCTCAAGTATCATATCGTTTACCTGAAGTCCGGCTGCCTCGGCACCGCTGCCCTCGGATATTCCGCTTATAAACAGGCCGTATCTTGTCTCGCTGATGCTTATTCCTACCAGCGGTCTGCCCGTTACGTGACCCGACTGCATAAGATCGTTTATTATCGGCTTAGCTTCTGAGATCGCTATAGCAAATCCCATGCCCTCAACATCCGACGATGAAAGCTTTACGGAGTTGATTCCTATTACTTCACCGTACTGGTTGATGAGCGCTCCGCCCGAGTTACCGCTGTTTATTGCGGCATCAGTCTGGATCAGATTGTATGTCCTGTTATCTATAGTCATTGTTCTGTTCACAGCACTTACTATTCCTGCCGTTACAGAACCGGCGAATTCCATTCCCATCGGGTTACCTATCGCTACTGCGAGCTCACCGACCTGAACGGTAGTTGAGTCACCGAGCACCGCTACTGTAAGCGTTTCATTTTCCGGTGTTATCTTCAGAACCGCAAGGTCTGTCTTTTCATCCTGCCCGATTATCTCTGCCGTATAAGTTGTTCCCGTGTTAAGTATTACATCGACCTCGGTAGCACCGTCTATTACGTGCTGGTTCGTTACTATATAGCCGTCCTCGCTTATGATGATTCCCGAACCCGAGCCCTGCTCGACAGTTTCATTGTTATCCTGCGAAGGATCCTGACTGTAATAATAACGTCCGCTCCACGGATCCCAATACTGCTGTGTGGTCACCGTAGTCTTATTGATAACTCCGACTACCGCCGGACCTACCTTTGCGGCTATCTCCGGCACAGTAAGCACCTCCTTGCCGCTCTCGTCGGTGTAAGCCGTCGTTGTCGCACTGCCGGACGATGAACCGGAGCCGTTCGTATTGGCTACCGTGGTCCCGGCTGTTGTGGTGTCAAGCAGCGGAACATTTCCGCCTGACAACGCCTGCACTCCGAAGGTTATGCCTACCGTGAATATGCTTGCCGCCAATGCCGACGATACCGCAACTACCCATGTTTTAGGCTTTCTGTTTTTCTTGTCCTTTTTCTTGCTGTTACTGTTATCATAAATAACGACGTCTGTTGAATCGCTATACGGGTACTGTTTCATAACTATTCCTCCTTAATCAACTCTAACATTTTTTAAAGAAGGCTATAAGGTTTGATCTCTGTATATGCAAAGCATCCGCGATATGATTATTTCCGTGCTTTAAGATCTCATACCTCCGCGGCGATCTCCTTTGCTCTGCTCTATCTTGCCTCAACCTTGATTGTGTTTATATAATAGCATGGACTTATTACACTGGTATGACGTTCATGTAAATAAAGTAAACATATTTTATGAATAAACGATGAACCCTCCTTTAAAGAATTTGCAGCCGCAAATTTCGCATAACTAAGCCATTTCCTCGATATAACGAGACTGTTTGCACACTTGTATTCCGCTCCATATTTAGCTTGCATATCCGTAAATATTATGATATAATAGACTATAATAAGTACAATATTACAAGCCCTGATATATTTTCGGAGGCAAAACCTTTTTGAAAGGGGACTGATTTTTTTATATGAAAAAGCTGCTTGTGCTCGATTCCAACAGCATCCTTAACAGGGCGTATTACGGAATACGGACTCTTAACGCGCCCGACGGCACGCCGACAAACGCCGTTTACGGATTTCTCAATATACTCATGAAGCTGATAAACGACAATGAACCAGATTATATCTTTGCGGCATTTGATCTCAAGGCGCCTACGTTCAGACATAAAATGTACAGCGAATACAAGGCGACACGCAAGCCGATGCCTGAGGATCTTGCGGAACAGATGCCTATTGCAAAGGAGCTTCTGCGTCTTATGGAAATACCGATACTGGAGCTTGAGGGTTACGAGGCTGACGATATAATAGGCACAGTCTCTCGGCTGTGCAGCGAAAAAAATGTAGAATGTCTTATAGCAACCGGCGACCGCGACGATCTGCAGCTTGCGGAAAACGGCACCTCGGTGATCCTTGCGTCAACGAAGTCGGGGCACAGCATCACAGAGGTCTTTGACGGGAATGCCGTAAAGGAGAAATACGGCGTCACTCCGGCGGAATTTGTTGAGCTCAAGGCTCTAATGGGAGATAAATCAGACAACATCCCGGGGGTCAAGGGCATAGGCGAAAAGACCGCCTCAAAGCTTATAGGAAAATATTCGACGATAGAAAACGTTTACGAAAACATAGACAAGCTTGAGGTGGGCGACAAAATACGAAAAAATCTTGCCGAAGAAAAGGAGACCGCGTTTTTAAGCAAGCGTCTCGCGAAAATAGACACAAATGTACCGATCGATTTCGATATGTCAGACGGAGCCTTTGGCGGCGATTTCAACGAATGCAGCCCGGAGCTTTACGACCAGCTTCTGAGGCTGGGGCTTAAAAGCACGATAAAGCGCATGGATCTCACACCGCGCACGAACGTCACGGTTGCGGGCTCCACGGATTTCTTTGAAGGGAAAAAGATCATATGCGCCGACACACCTGAAATGCTCAGAAATGCTGCGGACGGCTTCGGCGACAGACTTTCACTCTATCTTGACATTCACGACGGAACGCTTACAGGCGCGGCAATATCCGACGGTGAGACAGCATATTATTCTTCGGCAGCGATGACGGAAGCGGAGATACTCTCCGCAATGAGACCCATGCTTGAGGACGAAGCCGTAAAAAAATACGTATGCGGCATAAAGGATGCCATGGTCGCGCTTGGCGGCAAAGCAGAGATAAGAGGCGTGGCGTTTGACTGCGCCATAGCGGCATATCTGGCGGATCCTTCAAAATCATACGACGTTGACAGCATCACATCAGGGTATCTGGGAATATATATAGAAAACCCTGAAAATACGCAGCTGTCTCTGTTCGACAATGAGGAATCCTCCGATCTTACCGGAAGGTATGCGCTCATAATACATGAGCTTCAAAAAAAGCTTTCGGAGATCATAGAGGAAAACGGGCAGCATGAGCTCTATTACAACGTCGAGCTGCCGCTTATAGAGGTGCTTGCATCGATGCAGCTGCTCGGCTTTAAGCTTGACACCGACGAGATAACACGGTTCGGGAACATGCTCTCCCGTAAGCTCTCAGAGCTTGAGGAGCGGATCTACGATGAGGCAGGAGAAAAGTTCAATATCAATTCACCGAAACAGCTCGGCGTTATCCTGTTCGAAAAACTCGGGCTGCCGGGCGGCAAGAAAACCAAAAACGGGTATTCCACAAAAGCGGAGATCCTTGAAAAGCTCAAGTCCGAGCATCCCATAGTGAGAGACATACTCGATTACAGGACCTATGCAAAGCTCAAATCGACCTACTGCGACGGTCTCAGCGCGCTCGTGAACCCGGATACACGGCGCATACACTCGATCTTCAACCAGACAGCGACCGTTACCGGAAGGCTCAGCTCCGCGGAGCCCAATCTGCAGAACATCCCGACAAGAACGGAGCTTGGGCGCGAGCTTCGCAAGATGTTCATCGCAAAGGACGGCTGCGTGCTCGTGGACGCTGACTATTCGCAGATAGAGCTGAGGATCCTTGCACATCTCTCTCATGACGAGACAATGATAGAGGCATTCAGAAACGGCGCCGATATACACGCCGTGACCGCGTCGAGGATACTCGGTATCCCCGCCGGCGAGCTCACAAAGGAGCAGCGCGGCAGCGCAAAAGCAATCAACTTCGGCATAATCTACGGTATGGGCGAATATACTCTGGCACAGGACCTGGGCATAACCTTCAAGCAGGCAAAAAAATATATGGACGACTATTTCACCAAGTACCATAAGATCAAGGAGTACCTCGACAGTGAAAAGGATTTTGCGCATAAGCACGGATACGTAAAAACCATAATGAACAGGATCCGGTATATCCCGGAGCTGAAATCCAGTGCGGCACAGATGCGTTCGTTCGGCGAGCGCGCCGCGATGAACACGCCCGTTCAGGGCAGCGCGGCGGACATCATAAAGCTGGCGATGGTGAAGGTATATAACAGACTGCGCAGCGAGGGTCTGCGCTCACGGCTCATACTCCAGGTCCACGATGAGCTCATCGTTGAAGCGCCGTTTGACGAGGCGGAGCATGTAAAGGAAATACTTAAGCAGGAAATGGAAGGCGCTGTGACCCTTGACGTTCCGCTTACGGTAGAAATGTCGGAAGGCGCAAGCTGGTACGACGCAAAATAAAGGAGAACATTAAATGAAAATAACAGCAATACTCACGACCGCCGCAGTCGCGGCTGCACTCTGCTCCTGCGCCGGCAGCGAAACAGCCGATACGGAAAACGGCAGGATACAGGTATACACATCATTTTACGCCATGTACTCACTGACCTCGGAGATCGCGGGAGACAAAGCGGATGTATATAACCTCTGCCCGACCGGCTCCGAGCCGCACGACTTCGAGCCGACGGCATCCGATATGGCGAAGCTTGCCGATGCCGACGTGTTCATATACAGCGGCATGGGAATGGAGCACTGGACGAAGTCAATATCCGAAAGTCTTTCGGGAAGCGACGTAATTATAACCGAAGCGTCCGCATCTGTCCCGAACACGCCGGAAAACGGCGATCCCCATGTATGGCTCGATCCCGAAAACGCGTATGCCGAGCTTGAGGCTATCGCGAACGCGCTTACCGAAGCCGATCCCTCAAACAGCGGCTATTACAGCGAGCGCCTCGAAGACTGCCGTCAAAGGATAGACGAGCTTGACAAGGCATACGAAGATGCCGCGGCAAGCTTTGCATCGGACATTATAATCACCTCGCACGAGGCATACGCAAATCTCTGCAGCGCATACGGGCTTACACAAATGGGCATAAACGGAGTGGATAACTCGGAGGACCCCACACCGTCGCGCATGGCGGAGATAGAGAACTTCATAAAAGAAAACAACGTAAAATATATATTTACGGAGCCGCTCTCGACAAGCAAGATAGCCGAAACGATCTCATCCGACACCGGCTGCGGTATACTCTCGCTTGATCCGTTCGAGGGAAACGCCGAGGGCAAGGATTATTTCACTGTAATGTATGAAAATCTTGACGCTCTCAAGACCGCGCTGTCATAATGCGGCAAACCTTTATGAAAGGATCATAACATGAAAGAAGAAATAATACGCGTTGAGGGACTTACCTTCGAATATCCCGATACGGCAGTTTTGAAAAATGTGAACTTCACACTTTACAAGGGTGACTTTCTCGGGATAATAGGCGCCAACGGCGCAGGCAAATCCACGCTTATAAAGCTGATACTCGGACTTCTTCCCTATGACACGGGAAAGATAACACTGTTCGGCACCGAGCTTGCAAACGTCAGAAGCAGGATCGGCTACGTTTCGCAGAAGGCAAACTCGTTCAACACCGACTTTCCCGCAACTGTGCTTGAGGTGACGCGCGCCAATCTGTTCCCGACAAAGGGGCTTTTCAGACGCTATACCAAACAGGATAACAAAAAAGCCGAAGAAGCGCTTGCGCTCGTCGGGATGTCGGAATACAAAAACAAGCTGATAGGCTCGCTCTCCGGCGGACAGCAGCAACGTGTGTTCATAGCCCGCGCGCTCGTTTCAAAGCCCGATCTGCTGCTCATGGACGAACCCACCGTAGGCATAGACGCATATTCGGTAAATGAGATAATGTCTATAATAAAAAGACTCAACCGCGACGGGATAACGATAATCATGACGAACCACGATACACCGACGCTCCTCGAAGCCGCTGACAAGCTCCTCATCTTCTGTGAGCACGGCTACGAGGAATTTGTGAGCAAATCGGAGCTTTCCGCGGCACGGACCGCGGATATTCTCGCCGGAAAGAGGGTGCATAAGCATGGGTAATATATTCGCATACGACTTTATGATAAAAGCGTTCGCAGCGGCTGTACTCATTGCCGCTGCGGCGCCGTGCATCGGGCTGCCGATAGTGCTAAAGCGTTTTTCCGCTATAGGCGACGCCGCATCGCACTCCGCCTTGGGCGGCATAGCGTTCGGTCTGCTTATAGGCATAAACCCCATACTCGGCGCAATAATCTTTGCCGTGGCGGCGGTGCTCGGCATAGAGGCTTTGAGGCGGCGCTTCGGCAAATATTCGGAGATAGCGACCGTGGTCGTGATGTCCGCCGGCATAGGTCTCACAGCCGTGCTCTCGGGCTTTATAACAAACGGTTCGGCAAACATAAACAGCTTCATGTTCGGCTCCATAGTAGCCATTTCGGATTTTGAGCTCATCTTGACGGTGATACTCTGCGCGGTCGTCATAGGCATTACGCTGCTTTTATACAAGGAGCTGTTCGCGATAGCCTTTGACGAGGAGGCAGCGGCGCTCTGCGGCATCCCCGTAAAGTCAATAAACTTTGTCCTCATGCTGCTGACTGCTCTTACGGTAGCGGTAGCGTCAAGGATAGTCGGAGCGCTGATGATCTCGTCGCTTCTGGTGATCCCGACGGCGACCTCAATGCTGATCTCGAAAAGCTACAGGGGTACGCTTATCGGTTCTGTGATATTCGCGGAGCTGTTCACGCTCTCGGGGCTTTTTATATCGTACTACTGCGATCTTCGTCCCGGCGGCACGATAGTACTGATAGGCACAGCGGTGCTTGTTATCACCGCATTCCTGCACAAGCGAAAATAGTCCGATATGCCGTTTGCGGCAGGCGGCTAACAGTATAAGGCGAGCGGGGCCGGCCGCAGTCCCGTCAGGCGGAAAGGGTCAGGGGTGAACATCATGATCTACACAAAACTTACAAGACTGGCAATGCGCATAGCCTACGACGCGCACAAGGATCAGGTCGATCTGAGCGGAGTTCCGTACGTGTTCCATCCGTTTCACATAGCGGAACAGATGGAGGATGAGAGAACAACGGTCATAGCTCTGCTTCATGACGTCGTAGAGGACTCGAAATACACGTTTGAGGATCTTGAGATCTTCGGCTTCGGCGATGACATACTCAAGCCGCTGCGGCTTCTTACCCGGATCCCCGGCGAGCCTTACGAGAAATACATAAAAAGACTGTGCTCAGATCCCGCGGCAGTAAAGGTAAAGCTTGCCGATCTCGAACACAACCTTGACGATTCCCGCTGCGAAAAGCAGGATGAGCACATCCTGCGTCTGCGGGAAAGATATGAAAAAGCCCGTGAATATATAAAAAAGGGGCTATAGCAAAACTAATAAATATACATTTATATTCAATAGTGGCATAAAAAAGCCTCCCCTGAAAGGGGAGGGGAACCGCCGGACGGCGGTGGAGAGGTTGGCATCATGCATAAAAAGTGATAATTATGCATTTTGATACAGCCCCTTTTTATTGATTATCACTTGCCGTCGTTAAAGCTAAACAAGCTGCTGTATGATACCGACTCCGTGTATGTATTGCCGCTCGTCATATCGCCCAGCCCGGATGTTGTTACAACATCTGTACGTTCAAACGACGTGACCTTTTCTTGATATTTTATATTATTGCACAGGACAAGAAAAAAGAGGCAGTAAAAAACTCATGTAAGTTCTTTTCCGCCTCTTTCTTTGTTACTGTGCCTTTTTCTGCTCGATGTTCACGCCGATTCTGATGTTCGCGCTGTAGGGGTTGAGCGCGAACGTGTCTACGTCCTTCATGCCCTTCATTATGTTCAGGCACTGTCCGAGCGGCATGTTTACCTTCGGAGTCTTCTTGCGGAGATCCTCCGGTATCTCATCCTCGCCGGAGAATATCGGGAATACCTTCTTGCCGGTGTTATCCGTCAGAAGCACAGGATTTATATGGATAGGTCCTTCAAGCTTTACCTGTCCGCCCTGCTTCATCTTCTCCTGATTCTCCTTGCTCGTTATAATCTGAGCCGGTACGCATACAAGCGTCTGCGGCTTCTGCAGACATTCCATTACGAGCTTTAAATTCTCCTGCGACTTGTCCTGCTGGAACTTCCTTATCACAGCCTTCAAATTCTCCATGTTTATGGGAGCGTTTATACCAACCTTTGCTCCGCTCGGTATCTGCGAGCCCTGCGCCTGCTGTGCCCTTGCAAGCACCTCCTGCGCCTGTCTGATCTCCTCAGCAGTCGGCATCCCCTGTGCCGGTGCACTCTGCTGCTCTGCCGTGCCTGCCGCTTCCGCTGCCTCCTGCTGCAGCTGTGCGTGACGCTCCTCGCGCGCCTCCTCCATAGTTTCCTTGATAAGGTCAAGCGTTGAGCTTTCAGCGCTGCTCTCTGCCTTTACCTCATCGACCGTTTCCTCTGCTTCGCCCTTCTTCTTCTTCCCAAAAAGCGCCATGTCCTTTTTCTCCTTTCAACAGATCTTATTTAACAACTATATTCACAAGCTTACCCGGAACGGCTATCACCTTAACTACATTCTTTCCATCGATAAGCTCCTGTATTCTCTCCGACTCCATAGCCACCTGCTGCAAGCCCTCACGGTCAAGCCCTGCGGGGACCATTGCCTTGTCGCGTATCTTTCCGTTTATCTGAACAACGATCTCTATCTCGTCATCCACCGTCTTTGCCTCGTCATACTCGGGCCACGGATGCAGCGAGAGCAGTCCGCCGTTTCCGTACATCTCCCAGATCTCCTCCGTCATATGCGGAGCCACCGGATTCAAGAGCGTTATAAGCGTGAGGTATTCGCCCTTGGTTATCGAGCCCTTCTTCGTTACCTCGTTTACAAATGACATCATAGCCGCGATAGCCGTGTTGAACTTCATCCTTTCGAAGTCCTCGCCCACCTTCTTTATCGTCTTATGCATAGACTTCTCAAGCTCCGCGCTGTAGCCTTCCTCGTCAGTCATTATCTTCTGCAGGTTCCATACACGCTCTATGAACTTATAGCAGCCCTTGAGTCCCTTCTGCGACCACGGTGTGCTCTGGTCGAACGCACCGAGGAACATCTCGTACATCCTGAACGAGTCCGCTCCTACATCATTTACAACATCATCCGGATTTATGACATTGCCTCTTGACTTCGACATCTTCTCGCCGTTCTCGCCCAAGATCATGCCGTGCGAGGTACGCTTTTGATACGGCTCCTTTGTCGGCACTACGCCTATATCATAGAGGAATTTATGCCAGAATCTTGAATAGAGCAAATGCAGCGTAGTATGCTCCATACCGCCATTGTACCAGTCTACCGGCGTCCAGTAATCGAGCGCTTCCTTTGACGCAAGCGCCTTATCGTTATGCGGATCGGTATAACGCAGGAAATACCAGCTGGAGCCTGCCCACTGCGGCATTGTATCGGTCTCGCGCATTGCGGGGCCTCCGCAGCACGGACAGGTCGTATTTATCCAATCGGTCGCGTGAACGAGCGGCGATTCGCCGTTCTCGCCCGGCTTGAATTCCTTCATATCCGGCAGCACGAGCGGAAGCTCCTCCTCCGGTATCGGCACATAACCGCATTTCTCGCAGTGAACGATCGGTATCGGCTCACCCCAATATCTCTGACGTGAGAATACCCAGTCTCGAAGCTTATAATTGACCTTCCTCTTTCCGAGTCCCTCTTTTTCGAGATAATCTATCATAGCCGGGATAGCGTCCTTTACCTTCATACCGGTAAGGAAGCCAGAATTCACCATAGTGCCCTTATATACATCCGTATATGCCTCTTGCTGAACATCCTTTCCGCCGGAAACCACCTCTACTATCGGCAGTCCGAACTTCTTCGCAAACTCCCAGTCACGCGTATCGTGCGCCGGAACAGCCATGATAGCGCCTGTTCCGTAGGTCACAAGCACGTAATCCGATACGAATACCGGGATCTCATCACCCGTAACAGGATTTATAGCCTTTACGCCCTTAAGCATAACGCCTGTCTTTTCCTTAGCAAGCTCGGTCCTCTCAAACTCCGACTTCTTTGCGGCAGCCGACTGATATGCCTTTACCTCATCATAGTTTTCAAGCACATCGGCAAGCTTCTCTATAAGCGGATGCTCCGGTGATATTACGGTGTATGTCGCGCCGAAAAGCGTGTCGCTCCTTGTGGTGTATACCACCATATCATCGCCCGTTGTGAGCTTGAATGTCACCTCGGCGCCCTCCGAGCGGCCTATCCAGTTTCTCTGCTGTGTCTTTATCTTTTCAAGAAAATCTATATCGTCAAGATCGTTTATGAGTCTCTCGGCGTATTCTGTTATCTTTAACATCCACTGGCTCTGGCGCTTCTGGATGACCTCGCCGCCGCAGCGCTCGCAGACGCCGTTTACTACCTCCTCGTTCGCAAGTCCTACCTGGCATGAGGTACACCAGTTGATCGGCATCTCTTTTTTGTATGCAAGTCCCTTCTTGAAGAGCTGCAAAAATATCCACTGCGTCCACTTGTAATAATTCGGGTCGGTGGTGTTTATCTCCCTCGACCAGTCGAACGAAAATCCGAGCATTTTGAGCTGACGCTTGAAGTTTGCAACGTTCTTTGCCGTTATCACAGCCGGATGGACGTTGTTCTTTATAGCGTAGTTCTCCGCGGGAAGCCCGAATGCGTCCCAGCCTATGGGATAGAGCACGTTATAGCCCTGCATACGCCTTTTTCTCGCAATGATATCCATTGCGGTATAGCTTCTCGGATGGCCCACGTGAAGTCCCTGTCCCGAAGGGTACGGGAATTCTATAAGCGCGTAAAACTTCTCCTTGTCGGAACCGTTTTCCGCCGCGAACGCATTTGCCTCATCCCACTTGTCCTGCCACTTCTTTTCGATCTTTTTAAAATCATATTCAACCATTTTGTCCCTGTGTTCCTTTCCTTCTGTATAAATAACCGGGCACAGCGCCTCAGCCCTCGTCTTCATCCCCGGCTTTGACGGCAGTTCCCGCCTCGTCCCAGAGGCGCTCTATGCCGTAGAACTCGCGTACCTCCTGCTGCATAACATGCACAACAACATCGCCGTAATCCATAAGGATCCACGAGCCGGAGCTGTAGCCTTCCTTGTGAAGCACTACCACACCGTGCTCCTCAAGCTGTTCCTCGACCTCGTCAACGCAGGCTCTTACCTGTACCGTTGACTGGCACGACGCTACAACGAAATAATCTCCCAGAGACGTCTGCTTGGAAACGTCCAAGAGCTCTATGTTCGATGCCTTTTTGTCGCTCAAAGCCTTCATTGCCGCCTGGGCCTTTTCAAGACTTGTCATAATTATTTGTCTCCCTTCGTAATAGGTTTAACATATCATTCCCTGCACTTTTTTCCCGCCATTTCGGCGTTCCATGCCTCGAGCGTATCGGGGTGCACTATCGCATACTTCTCTATATTGAAGGTAAGCGTTTGTCTTAGCGCCTCCGTATACGCCGCATCTATATCCTTTGCCGAAAGCGATCGCAGCGTCTCAACTCCGTCGTACTTCCGCCCCGGCTCCGTCATGTCAGCCACATATATTATCTTGTCAAGCAGACCCATATCGGCTCCCGCCGTCGTATGATGCCGTATCGCGCTGAGTATCTCGCGGTCCTCTATCCCGTATTCACGCTCTGCCAATGCCGCGCCCGCCGGCGCATGAAGCACCGCCGGACACAGATCCGTCATCCTGTCTACCTCGACTCCGTATTTTTTGCATATTTCAAGCTGCTCATCCTTTTCGTAGCACTTTGCGCAGTCGTGCAGAAGTCCGGCTATATACGCCTTTTCCTCGTCGGCTCCGAACAGCTTTGCCATCCTTACCGCCTCCCGGCTCACGCCTATGCTGTGCTTGTACCTCTTCTTTTTAAGAGAGCGAGCAAGCTTTTTCTTCATTTCCTTTACGTCCATTGTGATCCTGCCGCCTTGATGATCTTCCGTTTTATACAGTCTTTTTTCTTTCATGTATTTTATAACGCTCTCCGGCACGAGATATTTTACCGAAAGTCCCGCCTCGGCGCGTTCCCTTATCTCGGTCGACGAAACGCCGAAAAGCGGCGCGTCTATCTTCCTTATATCTCCGCCGAGCTCTTCGGCGCGGGCTTTTATAAGCTCGTCAAGTCCGATCATATCGTAACGCGGATACACGAGCAGTATACAGTTTTTCAGTATCGTCTCCGGCCTGTACCAGCCCGGAAGATCTCTGAGCGAATCCTCACCCACGATAAAATACAGCTCCGCGCCCTCGTATATTTCACCGAGCGCCGTAAGTGTTTCCGCCGTATACGAATAGCTTTCCTTATTTACCTCAAAATCATCCGCCGTAAATCCGGGTTCACCGGCTACCGCGCTCATTACCATTCCATGGCGCAGTCTCGCCGGAGTTATCGCATTCCCGCTCTTGTGCGGCGGATTGCCGCCGGTCATGAAACGTACCTCGTCAAGACCGTACTGCTCCATCGCCAGACGCGCTATTATCATATGTCCGCAGTGTATCGGATCGAACGTGCCGCCCAAAATACCGATCTTTTTCATCGCTTCGGCAGCTCTATCTTTCTGTTCTTTTCCGTGCCGGACCTTCTGTACAGCACGAACCTGTTCCCGATCGCCTGGACCGGCTCCGCATGAAGCTTTTCCGCTGCGCTGTCGCACGTCTTTCGAGTATCGAGCATCGCAGTTTCCAATATAGATATTTTCACAAGCTCACGCTTTTCAAGTACCTCTCCTATCGCCGCAACCACCGTATCGGTAAGCCCGTCCTTACCTATCTGCATAACGGGCTGAAGCTCATGTCCGAGCTTTCTCAAAAATGCTCTCTGTTTTCCGGTAAGCATATATGTCCGTTCCCTCCGATAATGTTAGATCCGCGCATTACCTGCGCGCGCGTATTATTCCGCTGTTATATATTATCATAAAATAAAGCCTCTGTCAAGGTTTTTAGCAAAATCTTCACCTTTTCGCCGCCCCTATGCGCGGCTTGTGTTTTTGCACTATTGCACAGGTCTTTTTCTCTCTATCTTCATGCACCGTACACCATTGACAACAGCGGTATGCTCTGCTATAATTATGCACCGTATTAAAAAAAACCGCTTGTAAAGCGGTGATACAGAGGTGTCAGACAATGTCAGATAGCAAAGCAAAGGTAAATGATATGACAGTCGGGACTCCCATAAAGGCAATATTGCTTTTTGCGGTCCCGATGCTCATAGGAAACGTATTTCAGCAGTTCTATAATTTTGTTGATACCACGGTAGTGGGCAAATTCGTCGGCGCGGACGCGTTGGCAGCCGTGGGTACCACCGGGTCCATGAACGCGCTGCTCATATGCATCGCGATGGGTCTTTCCAACGGAGCGGGAGTAATAATCTCGCAATGCTTCGGTGCGCAGCGCTACGATGAGATGAAAAAAGCCGTAACGGCTATGATGTACGTCGCCTCTGTAACGGGGCTTGTCATAACCGCGGCGGGGATATTTCTCGCAGGACCCGCGATGCGCCTTCTGGGCGTTCCCGACAGCATAATACACCTTTCGGTGCTGTACATGAGAATAGTTTTCGGATTCAGTCTAACAGGTATTTTTTACAACGCATTCGCGGCGATATTGCGCAGCGTCGGGGATTCGAGAACGCCGCTTTACATGCTGATAATCTCATCGGTCATAAACGTCGTTTTGGATCTTCTCTTTGTACTGAAATTCGGGATGGGCGTTGCCGGAGTGGCATATGCGACCGTTATTGCGCAAGGTGTATCGGCAGCTCTTTGCGCGATGTACATAATAAAGCACAGATATCAGCTGCATCTTGACGCGCTTCCCAAGCTCCCGCCAAAATATATGGTGGTCAAGATATTCCGCATAGGCATGCCCTCGGCGTTCCAGAGCGCCATGATCTCGCTCGGCGGGATAAGCGTGCAGGGGCTTATAAACTCCTTCGGCACAGACGCGATGGCTGCGTATACGGCATCATCAAAGATCGACTCCGTGGCAATACAGATCCTCATCTCCATCGCCGCATCGCTCTCCGTATACAGCGGTCAGAACATGGGCGCCGGGAATATAAAAAGGATACGCACTGGACTTCGCCAGACGCTTATGGTGATGATACCTGTATGCACCGCCGTAGCCGCGGTGATGCTCATATTTAAGCGGCAGATATTGGGGATATTCCTGGACGCCGACAGCGCTCAGAACGCGATAGAGATAGGCTGCATGTACCTGTCCGTCATAGGTATAGGCTATATCATCGCCGGCATAATGCAGAGCTATCAGAACCTGCTCAAGGGCTGCGGAGACGTGAACGTATGCGTTGCCGCAGGCCTTGCCGAGCTTGGAGTAAGAGTGGGCGCGTCATACCTCTTTGTTATTTTCTGGGAGCTTCAGGGCGTATTTATCGCAATACCCGTGTCATGGATGTGCGGCTGCATAATACCGGTCGTAAGATATCTGTCCGGGAAATGGACAAAAAAGAGCGTTATACGGTAATGCAGCCCAATTAAATATATTATCTATTATGATACACACGCCTTCGGGGCCGCCAGCCCCGCGCCGTATTCAGCCGCGGCGATATCCCGCGCCGCGGCATCGCCCTTAGCCAGCCGCTCTATCGCCTTGCGCACCGCCGCGGGCGTTATGATACCTGTCCCTGCCGCAAGCGCGCCGACCATCACCATGTTCAAAAGCCCGTCATGCGCGGCTCCGCCTCCGCAGATCCCGGTATCTATGCCTGTCACCCGGGGATCGTTCCCGCAAAATCTCGCAAACCTCAGGTCTGTAAATATCACACCGTCTGTCACGTCCATAAACTTCGCTAGCGACGGCATGTTCATGGCTATGAGCGCATCCGCCCGCTCCGCGGCGGGTGAGCATATCGGCTTATCCGATATCACGATACGGCAATTCGCCGTTCCGCCGCGCATCTCCGGCCCGTAGGACGGAAGCCACGACACCTCATATCCCATTATTGCCGCCGCGTTCGCGATCACCTTTCCCGCAAACAGGACTCCCTGTCCGCCGAAGCCCGCTACCGTAACCCTGTAATCCATCTCATACCTCCCGGCTGTCAGCCTTATATATGTCTCTGTAAACACCCGTCGGATAATACCCGCGCATCTCGCTGCTCACCCATTTAACGGCATCCGCCGGGCTCATCCTCCAATTCGTCGGGCATGCGCATAAAAGCTCTATGAACGAATATGCCCCATGCTCTATCTGATACTTAAACGCCTTTTTTACCGCGTTTTTAGCCGCTCTGATATTCGCGGGAGTATCTATTGCGCAGCGCTCGATATACGCGGCGCCGTCCACCTGCGAAAGTATCTCGCACATCCTGAGCGGGAACCCCTGCGTATACGGATCCCTGCCGCGAGGCGTGGTCTGAGTTATCTGTCCCTCAAGCGTCGTGGGCGCCATCTGTCCGCCGGTCATGCCGTATATTGCATTGTTTATGAATATGACCGTTATCGCCTCTCCGCGCGCGGCGGCGTGTATCGTCTCCGCCGTTCCTATCGCCGCAAGGTCTCCGTCCCCCTGATACGAGAACACCACCCTGTCGGGCACACTCCTCTTTATCCCAGTCGCGACCGCTGGCGCTCTCCCGTGCGCCGCCTGCATCGTGTCGCACTCAAAATAATCATATCCCATAACGGCACAGCCGACCGGCATAACGCCTATCGTATTATCTGTTATCCCGAGTTCATCCATTACCTCGCCGATGATCCTGTGCACCGTCCCGTGCCCGCACCCGGGGCAGTAATGGAACGGCTTGTCAGTTACAGACTTTGGCTTTTCATATATCATCTTCATCCGTGCGCCTCCCCGTTTATCTCAAGTATCCTTTCAAATATCTCGCTCTCCTTCGGCAGCACACCTCCGGTCCTGCCGAAAAACTCCGTTCGGCATCTGCCCTCCAGCGCGAGCCGCACATCCTCTATCATCTGTCCCGTGCTCATCTCCGCGCACAGAAACACCGCGTTTTTTCCATCATATGCGCGTTTCGGGAACGGCCAAAGCGATATGGGACGTATGAACCCCGCCTTCACTCCCGCCTCACGGGCACGTTTTACCGCCGCAAGCGCGATCCTTGCCGTTATCCCGTATGCTGTTACTATTATATCGGCGTCATCCGCCATATATTCCTCCCATTTTTGCAGCTCGTCCTCCGCCTTCTTATACCGTTCATGACGTTTCATGACTCTGCTCTCCAATTCCTCAGGCTCGAGAAAAAGCGTGTTTATTATATTCCGCTCCGCCCTGCCCCGTCTGCCGTCCGCAGCCCACGGCTTTTCGAAATTTCTTACCGGCGGCAGCCTGTCCATATCCACAGCCTCCATCATCTGACCGAGCACGCCGTCCGACAGTATCATAACGGGTATGCGCCATTCGTCCGAAAGCTCAAACGCCCTGACCGTAAGCTCCGCCATCTCGGCAACGCTCGAGGGAGCAAGCACAATAAGCCTGTAATCTCCATGTCCGCCGCCCTTTACCGCCTGAAAATAATCCGCCTGAGACGCCTGTATGCCGCCAAGCCCCGGTCCGCCGCGCATCACATTTATTATCACACACGGAAGATCCGCAGCAGCGATATAGCTTATACCCTCCTGTTTAAGACTTATCCCCGGCCCCGACGAACTCGTCATAACTCGCACCCCCGCTCCTGCCGCTCCGTAAACCATATTTATAGCGCTTATCTCGCTTTCCGCCTGCAAAAACACTCCCCCGCTCTCCGGCAGATGCTTTGCCATATATGCAGCTATCTCAGTCTGCGGCGTTATCGGATATCCGAAATAGCACTTTACCCCGGCATATATCGCCGCAGCCGCGGCTGCCTCGTTTCCCTTCATAAGCTCCTTCATTATTATCCTCCTATAAAAACAATGTCCGCTCATTCTCCATTGTCCACTGTCAATTTTACGATAGTTATCGCTATATCCGGACAGACAAGCGCGCATATCCCGCAGCCAACACATCCGGCGCTTTTCATCTCCGCGCATCCAAGCCCGTTCAGCTCGACCCTTGCCCTGTTTATCCCGATAACACCGCGCGGACAAGCATTCGCGCAAAGCCCGCACGCCTTGCATCTTTTCTCGTCAATTTTTAATTCAAACATACCTGCCTCCTTCTGTCCGTTCGCATCGCTTAATGTAACAACAGAATATCATATGCCCGTGCAGCTGTCAACATATTTTATATATATTTATAATCTTTTACCTGGCGTTCACAATATTTTCAGAATATTGTGTCAATATTCGTTAACGCTATATGTTTTCATAATATTCGCAAATAATTATACAATATAATAAAAAGTGTGGGAAAACATGATTTTGTATTGACATCCTCCGCCTCAGATGCTATAATGACCGTAATACAGAAAAATTATGTATTGTATACCTAAAAACAGCATGCCGCGCACCGAAAATGCGGCAAAGAATTATAACGGAGATCTATTATGAGCAAAGAAACAAAAAAACAACGATTTGACAGAATATCCGCAGCACGCAGAGATAAGATACTTGACGTTATACGTCTTCTTGAAAACTGCGCCAACAGATCCAACTACGACTATACCGCAGACGATATAAACGGGATATTCGGCGAGATCGAAACGGCGCTTGAAGCCGCCAAGTCAAAATTCACCTCCGACAGCAAGCAGAAGCGCATCAATGTGTTCAAGAACGCATTTGAGGCAGAATACACATGGCTGAACGGCTTTATGAGAAATGTTGACCGGTACGGCAACCGCGAAGCGATGTTCTGCCCCGAAACAAACACGCGCTGGTCATATGAGGAGCTGAACGCCGACGCGAATAAATTCGCAAACGCGATACTCGATTCCGGAGTGAGAAAAGACGACGTCGTTATGTTCCAGCTGTTGAACTGCCCGGAATTCGCGTTCGCGTATATCGCATGCCATAAAACAGGTGCGGTAAGCTGTCCCATAAATTTCAGACTTTCCGCAGGTGAGATAGCGGCTACCATAGACGACAGCTGTCCCACAATATTCATATACGAGCCTATAAACAAGGAGGCTGTGGATCAGGCGCTTACGCTCGCAAAGCACAGACCCAGAGTCATAATAATGACCGACAGCAGCGACGGGACCGATCCGCTGCCCGGCACGGTATGCTACAGTGATTTTGTAAAATACCGTTCAAGCGACGATCCGCAGCTTGACTGGAAGCTTTCGATATACGACGAAACAACGAGACTTTACACCTCCGGCACCACGGGAATGCCAAAAGGCGTGTGCCTCACAAGCCTTAACGAGGTGCTTTCGGCGCATGACGTTATGATCCACTTCCCGTTCTCCTCAGAGGACAAATCGATGAACACAACACCGTGGTTCCACCGCGGCGGTCTCCATTCCGGCGGGCTCACACCGACGCTCTACGCCGGCGGCTCTGTCACGATAATGCGCAAATTTGATCCGTCGCTGACGCTCAAATACGTGGAGGATTACAAGCTCACCTTCATAATCGGAGTCCCCGCCGTGCTTGAAAGGCTCACCGAGGCTCAGGAGCGTGACGGACGCGACCTCAGCTCGCTCCGAGGCATAGTGACTATGGGAAGTCCGCTTGAAAGAGCTGCATGCATAAAATACCAGAAGGTACTGACGCCCAATATATTCAACGGCTACGGCACTACCGAGAGCTTCTGGAACACCTTCCTGCGTCCGACCGACCTTCCGGCAATGGCGGGAACGGCGGGAAGCTCCTGCACAGACGACGATGTGCGCGTGGTAAAGGTGTTCGATGACCGCAGAGCGGAACCGGACGAGCTCGCCTCAAAGGACAATCATGAGGTCGGCGAGATAATAATCAAATCGCACGCAAAATCCGCATACTGCTATTACAACAACGAAGCGGAAACGAACAGAAAGTTCCACAAAGGCTATCTCTACACAAACGATCTTGGCACATGGGACAAAAACCACTTTGTGACCATAGTCGGCAGAAAGGACGATATGATAATCTCCGGCGGAGAGAACATCTACCCGACGCAGGTCGAGGAGGTCCTAAACTCGCATCCGAAGGTAGCCGACAGCATCGTTACCTCTGCTCCGGACAAGACACGCGGCGAGATCGTAACGGCATACATCGTAAAGGCAGACGATTCACTCACCGTACAGGAGCTTGAGGAATTCTGCCGTGAAAGTCCGATGATCTCAAACTACAAGCGTCCGAGATACTACAGATTCATTTCTTCGATACCGGTCAATGCGACCGGCAAGAAGCTGCACTACAAGATGAAGGAGATCGCCAAGGATGATCTCTTGAACGGACTTCTCATCCGGGCATAAATTTGAATTATTTTGAATATTATATTATCGCCTCACACATAATATGTGCGAGGTGATTTTTTATGGAATTCAACTCCACACTGGAGCTTCTGCAAAGCGACCCGCGCTCAAAGGCATACTTCGATTCACTGCCTGCCGCCGTCCAGAAGCAGCTTCTGGACAAATACACCGGCGCAAAAAATCTCGAGGAGCTGCGCGTTTTCGGCGACGATCTGCGAACGACGCTCTGATACAAAAAGACGGCTGTGAAAACGCATATGCCATGCGTTTTTGCAGCCGTCTTTTTACTGAAAAGCTGTTATGAATCATCAAGTATATGATACATGTATTTTCCGAAAAAACAATGGTTATTCAAACAGAATATCATTTATCGTTTATATATCCTCCACGCATCCGGGAAGATCAAAGCTTACTGAGGTAATAGCTGTATTCATCATCATCGATCTTAAGCGTTATCAACGCAGTTTTTGCATCCGTCAATGTTTTATGTGTCTTTAAGTTTAGATTTGGCACATGAAATCCACAGCCTTGGCAATACATAGGCGCACAAATTGAACCAAGTCATATGTCTATTGCGGTGGTGACGTTTTAACGCAGGGCGGTCATGAAAACCGCCCTTGATACCTTAGTTTGCTGCCGTGCCGACATTGCCGATGAAACGGTAATATATCTCTATCGGCATCACTTTGTTGCCGTCCTCGTCAGTGTGCTCATGAATTATTATCTTCTCGATCAGCGTATTGAGCAGAACAGCATCAAGCTCAGTTATCGGTGAATACTGCTCTATCAGATCGGCGAAATCTTGTGCCGAACGGCTTTGCTGTGTGTAATGTGACAGATTATCGTTGATTTTATTGTATCGCTCTTTAAGCTGCATTTCCTCTTTGTCAAGGCTTGCAGACATTGCAGAATATCGTTCCTCTGATATACGCTTGAATACCTTGTCCTCCGGCGACTTCATATAGCCGTATGGGGAACGAACTCCGGTGAATTGACCGTTAAGCGCTTTTTTTCTGTATACAGACCGCACCTCGCAGCAAATATCTGCGGCAATACAGGCGGGCTGTATCACAGCGTCGGACAAGTCGATAAGGCTAAGCATTACATGGAGCGTGCGTATATGATATTGTCCGACAATGACCTTGAATACACTAACGACAGCGTCATACAGATATGCAACTACGCCAACCTCTTAGCCAATACCGGTGAGCCTCAGAAAGCTATACGGGCGCTTAAAGCCTGTGCTCAGGCGGTGAAAAAGTATAACTCCGATACGAGCAGCGACTATGCAAATCTGCTCTGGGACATCGGTGGCATATATATGCAGCTGTACGACAGGGAAAATGCGCTTGTATATTTCAAGGGCGCTATGAAGATATATACCGAACTGTGGCAGAATGAGCCGGAGCTGCTGCAAGCCAAGCTTATGGAGCTACAGAATATGGCTGCTGTATATGAAATGAGCGGCTCTCTCCTTTTAAAAGGATGAAGAAATTATAAATTTTTCGGTTAAGGTATTGACATATACGCCGAAAAATCGTATAATAATATTACAAGAACGGGCAACGGCGAGTGTCCGTTAGAGCGTTGATGTGGAGGATTGTGTCAGCATGCAGTGCTTCACGGAGCTCTCGATGGGTTGTATGTGTAGACCGCCAGCTGACTTTATGCACGCAGGACGTGCAGACAGAAAACATTCAAAGCCCTGCTTTAACCGGCGGGGCTTTTCTTATGCACGGAGGAAGATATGGATAAATTGCAAATACGCGCGGCAGCATTTCGCCGTTTAATGGACTACGAATATATTATCAAGCTCGGCAGAAAGGGTAGGATCATCGAATTTACACTGAATTTTGAGCCATCGGACTTTTTTCATCTGATCGGACTCCATAAACTGACCGATGTCATAAACAGACGCCTTCCTACAGCGCAGACCTTTTATGATTGTCTCAGAGGAAATATAACTTATGAGCAGCTATCACGAAGTGTATTCTTTAAAGACTTAGGAAACAGGTTTGAATATTTTGACCGGCTTGAAGAAATGCTCGACAGCAACGACACTGTTTTCAAATGCAACACATCGACGCTGAGAAAATTCTCGCGGATAACTGCTGATTTTGAATTAAAGAATATATATGAAGCACTGACATTCTACCTGTTTACAGACAAACGCTCATATTCGGAGAAACAATTTTGCAAATCATTTATCAACAGCGAAACGGTTGACTATACATACGGTCAAACAAAATTGACGCTTCTCTACAAAGAAAAAGTTAATATTAAGACGAACGAGCGCTACATACAGTATGACAGACTGACACCGAATAAAAATTAGTCAATTTCCGCTCAATTTGAAGTCAATGTATTTTTGCCTTCTTTCGAGTAAACTTGTATTAAATTTTATTACGAAAGGAGGCATTTTTGATGCCAAGAAACACAGAACACACTGCGCTTGCCGAGCCTTACAGGCGCAGGCGCGGCAATGTTACATTTATCATTTCATCATTCGGGAACCCGAACACGAACAAGACACCGCAGGAGCTTATTCTGCAAATGCTTGAAAGCCGTGTTGCAGCCGAGCGAGAGGAGTGTGGTACCGAATGAGCAATTACATAACCCCCTCACTCAACATGCCGCCATACATGCTATTCCCTAAATTTCTGCTTGAGACTTCTTTAAACGAAACTGCGCGGCTCGTTTATATGATCTTGCTTGACCGTACAAGGCTGTCACTGCAAAATCAGAATTATATCGACAATTACGGTCATGTGTATATCTATTACACAATAATCAACATTGCCGAGACCATCCGCAAAAGTGAAATGACCGTCAAGACGGCACTTGCTTTACTTGAAGATAAGGAGCTTATAAAAAGAGTTCATCAAGGCGTTGGTCTGCCGAATAAGATCTATGTCAGGATGCCTATGGACAGTTTGCCGCCGGAAAGAAATATATCTGCCATACAGACAGAAAACTTTCTGCATAACAGACAGAAAACTGTCTGTCTGGAAGAAAGAAAACTTTCCGGTATTAAAAATGATAATAATAAAAATGATATATTAAAAATGAGGGAGCAAAAAGGGAGCGCCCGCGGCAGTCAGAAAAATGTCTACATCTCTGATGAAGAATATGAAGCCTTATCGGCTGAATTTACGGAATGCGATGAGTATATAGAGCGGTTGTCACTGTATATGGCATCCACGGGCAAGGATTACAGCAGCCATGCCGCTACCGTTCGGAAATGGATATTGCAGGACAAACCCAAGAAACAGGAACGAAATTATGATTGCAAGGAGGACGAGAGTTTATGAATACAATAGGAGTTCGTGAGGGCAAGAAAAATATTTTCGGGAGGTGACAGCAGTGACGGAAGATGAGAAGAAATTATTGCAGGCAAAGCACAGGCTTGAAGAAGCAGAGGCGCGCGACCGTGTGAGAGAGCGCAAAGCGAGAACACGGAGATTGATACAAGAGGGAGCCATTCTTGAAAAGGTCTTGCCGCAGGCATTGCATGTGGAGCTTGATAAATTGGAGCAGTTTTTACATAGCAAATTCAATTGAGAAAGTCAAAGTGGGTACTCAAATTCGGGGTGTTTCGGTCAGCCGAAACGCCCCCTCATCCCGATAAGGGCGCACTTACTCACCACCTGAAAGGTGGTGGTACTGCTCGCCGTTGGCGGCAGCCGTCGCGCCCTTGCCGGGAGCCCATGAATTAAGCTCCGCATAATTCATGGGACAGCCGAATTGCAGAAATAAAATTCTGCAAAGCATTGTTTCCAATACAAAATGAGCGGCGCTCATTTACTCGGCTGTAGGCAAAAACCTGTCACCGACAGCTTTTCGCCATGGTGAGCTGACGCTCATTTTCTTTTTCAAAAAAGAAACAAAAACAGTTTGCACAAGCAGGCATATGGAGGTGTTGCTTATAGCGATCTATCACTTTGAAGCAAAGATAATATCGCGCGGAACAGGACGCTCCGTAGTTGCTGCCGCAGCATATGCGTCCTGTTCAAGGATATACAACGATTACGATGGAGTAACTCATGATTACACAAAGAAGCGCGGTAATCTATACAGCGAAGTATTCCTGCCGTTCAACGCTCCGCCGGAGTGGCAGGATCGTTCGGAGCTATGGAACGCTGTAGAGGAAGCAGAGAAAACTAAGGACAGCCGTCTTGCGCGAGAGCTGATCGTTGCTCTGCCGATAGAATTGGAGCTTGACGATTGGAAGTCCATGCTCAAGGATTTTATCAGAGAAGAATGTACAGACAAGGGCATGTGCGCCGATGTGAGCATCCATGATACAGACGGGCACAATTCTCATGCGCATATTCTTTTGACAATGCGACCGCTTGATGATAAAGGCAAGTGGCAGGCTAAGACTCAGAAAGAATATCTTTGTAAGCGTGGCGATGAGGAGCAGGGCTTTACAGCAGCCGAGTTTAAGGCGGCACAGGCAAAAATACTGTGGCAGAGTTTGAGGAATTACGCAGCGGCATTCCCGACGAAGATACCGACGCTGTACAAGAAGAACGGCTTGCCGTGCGTGATGAAATTATGGGTGACATATGCAGCAGTTTACAGAAAATGCACGGAAAGAAGTACAGCTATGATGAGGTTAGGATGGCTGTCGATATTGTCTCTAATGGACTGAAAGAGACTCTGACATCGAAAAAGTCTATCCGTGAAACATTGCAAGAAAATCAAAACAAAGTGAAATATATTGATAAAACTATCCGGCAGCATCAGAAACATGAATTATGAAAAATTATACTATTCTACTGGATTCCAACTTTGTAGTAGCTACATTCGGCAATCGGCGTGCAGCCGATCATTTCTCTGGTAATAATCGAAAACACTATCAAGTATATATATATTGCCATGCGCAGATCCTCTTCTTCAAAATGCATAGAATCGGTCAGATTTTTGGGTGAGATAAAGCTGAGTTCGTGCTCGGATATGATACCTCTTAAATCCTGGAGATAAATGTTCATAACAAATCTGACGGATGATGAAACATACGAAGATTCAAAGATGTGAATTATATACAGTTCTATGATCAGACCACCTTTTTGGATATTTGCCTGGAATTGTCTGCTGCGAATATTTTGGAGTTTCCGTCAGAAGATATAATTAATATTTATTGTGGTAATGCGGTGATTTCATAGATTGACCAGGACCATGTTAGACATAGCCAATATCGATTTTTTTATGCTCAGCAAAAGATAATTACCGTACATCTTCATATTACCTTCACTATATTTTTTATATGTGCACTAATCCGCTTATCCATTATAATATGAACATCCGTTATCTGCCGCAATGGAGAACATTAGAAACGTAGACAACGGATTTTATTAAGTAGATTATGATGGTTCGTCATGGGAGACAGTTAGTGTACCGCATAAGGTAAATATAGATGATTTATTCAATGATCTCGGTTCCAACCAAGGTGACACCGGGCAATCCACAGTATTGTTTTTTATTATTTCACTGTCCCACTGTGATCTAAAACCAAAGTGCAAAATTCGGTCCCTACAGTCCGTTCTGAGACTGTAGGAGCCGAATGATTTTAACTATTACATACGTAACTTTCCGAACAGATATTACACTAAAACCTTTATTCTTTTGAAATAAAATATAAATCTTTATATTCCTTTGGTGTCATCCCTACCGTTTTTTTAAAAGTTCTGAAAAAATGTTCGTAACTTTTGTATCCGGTTTTTTGTTGTGTTTCTGTTACGCTGCTGCCATCGCGTAGCAATTGTTTGGCATGGGTTATACGCTGAGTAGTTATATAACTTC
>DVNB01000101.1 GCA_018714695.1 Candidatus Ornithomonoglobus merdipullorum
ATTGGCTGCCACTTCTGTAGCTCCTTCCTCGAATGTCGCCTTTGTTAATCCGCTATTTGCAAACGCATTTATGCTGACCGTCTTTAAGCTTTTAGGTATCTCTATTTCCGTCAGTGAACTGCAGCTCCTAAATGAATTATATCCCAAGTACTCTATATTTTGAGGTAGTTGTAATCCGCTCAATTCCTCACAGCCGCTAAACGCATAATCCCCTATACTTGTAATCGTATCCGGCAATTCTATATTTCCCAATGCTTTGCACTCTGAAAATGCTGATCCCCCAATGCTTGTCATTCCTTCTTGCAACTCTACTTCTTCAAGCTTTGAGGCTGCCGCAAATAAATTGGCTGCCACTTCTGTAGCTCCTTCCTCGAATGTCGCCTTTGTTAATCCGCTATTTGCAAACGCGTTTATGCTGACCGTCTTTAAGCTTTTAGGTATCTCTATTTCCGTCAGTGAGCTGCAGCTCTTGAATGAATTATATCCCAAGTACTCTATATTTCGAGGTAGTTGTACCCCGCTCAATTTCTCACAGCTGCTAAACGCGTAATCTCCTATACTTGTGACCGTATCCGGTATATCCACCCCAGTAAGTCCGGTACAGCCGCTGAATACGCTGTTGCCTATCACTGTCACCGTCACGCCGTCTATGCTCTCGGGGATGTACAGGTCGCCTTCCAGCCCCTCGTCGGCATCGGTTATCGTTCCGCTCGATGTGTCAAACCATATCCCGTATTCCTCATAGTATGTACCCGTCGCGAAAAGCTCGACCTCCATGTTCTCATAGAGCGTGAACTCTTCCTCCCCGGCTGCCTCCTCAGGGACTGCTGTCTCCTCCGGCTCATCCGTAACCAAAGGCTCCGTCTCAGCCTCATCAGCCGACACTTCCGCTTCCTCAGCGGCATCCTCAGCCGGTCCCTCCGGCTCCGGCGTTTGGATCTCTTCTATTAATACATCTTCCGAAACATCCTCCCCGCCGCTTGCCTCCGCAAATGATACGGGAACGACCGACACTGCCATTGCGGCAGCCAAAGCCATGCTTACCAATCTTTTCTTCATCAGAAACGACCTCCTTAAATACCACCCTGTTCATCTCCCGGATCGCGCATTAACACAAAAGACTGTTTATATTAACATTACATTAACAATTATACCATATAACAGAAACAGTGTCAATAAAATTGCAGATTTAGCAGGTTTTTTGACAGATTTAGCATGGACATCCTTGTGACTTTATGGTATAATATTATTACCAGGCAATAAAGAAGGATCGGAGAGTGTTTTTTATGACGGGATCAACAATGCAGCTTATAATCGACTTTGTTACGGACATATCATTCTGTATCGCATGTCCTCTGTTTTTTTCGAGCGTGCTTTCGATGCGTTTCGGAAAGCTAAAATGCCGGATACTTTTTCCGATCATATTTATGGCTTTTTCACCGTGGATGTATTTCTTTGAGCTGCCGCAGTATGCAATGTTCTTTACGGGCATATTTCTCATGCTCGCTCTTGTATTCGTATTCAGCAACGATAAACCCGCAAAAAAGATCCTTTTCACTTTCATACCGTATGCGGCAAATATCATCACAACTATGCTGTATTTTTTCGTGCGATCACTTATAATGCCCGATTTTGAGATAGTGTTCGGCACAGCGGGATGGATATATACCATCTATTGTATCCTTGGTTATTCGATACCTATGTATTTCATAGCAAAGCTCTTAAACCGCAAAAAAACGGATGTATCGTCACTTACGGTCATATATATCCTTTCCATGTTCGTCGTGCAGATGGTTATACTTACATTTATAATGTACGTCCGCTCGACCGATATGAGCACTCTCGTGTATATGTCGATACTCATGGTATACATGATAGCGGTAATAGCGCTTTCACTTTTCATATTCCGCTACAGCGTCCGCATAAGCCGAGAGCAGGCGCGACGCGAGATGGCGGCAAACCTGTACGATCAGCTGAGCGCCCAGTATGCCCAGCTTCGGAGCAGCTATGTAGGCTACAGAAAGCTGCGCCACGATCTGAAGGATCATATACGTGTGATAGACGGTCTCGCTGCGCGCGGGAACACCTCGGAGCTTTCTGAATACACCCGAAAGCTCACAGCGGACTGGGACAAGCTTTCGTCTAAGACATTCTGCGATGTCCCGGCAGTCGATATCGTCCTCGCCGAAAAATACAGCCTTGCCTCAGACAGCGGCATCAATGCCGATTTCCTTGTGAGCGGCATTGCAGAGTCCGGGGCAGACCCGATATATCTGTGCAGCATCTTCTCTAATCTGCTCAATAACGCTTTTGAGGCGGCATGCGCATTCTCCTCGAATGAGCCGTATATAAAGCTCAGAGCCGCGGTCAAGCTCGGCAGGCTCACAATTACTTGCGTGAACAGCATGCTCGGCACCGTTACGGAGAAGCGGGATCCGGACGAACACGGCTACGGGCTTCATATTATAAAGGAGCTTGCCGCTCTGCTCGGCGGAAGCTTTACATACACACACGATGGGAAAGCTTTTACGGCTGTCGTTTCAATACCGGTAAAGGAGGCAAAATAATATGATACGCGCCGCTGTTATAGACGACGACCCGGGATTCTGCCGGGAGCTTCGGGAAAGGATAACGGAGCTGTATGATAATATAGAGATAGACTGTTTCCTTGACATTGACGATTTTTCAGATCACGCATCCGAATATAATATCGCGGTAATAGACATACTATTAAAAGAAGGAAGCGGCATAGAACACGCCAAGCGCATAGCGGAAAGCTGCCCGGCGCTTGAGATAATCTTCGTGTCGATCGAGCGCGATTTTTTTCAGGAGGTTTATTCGGTAAGACACTCGTATTTTCTGACCAAACCCGTAACAGACGACATGCTCCGCTCGGCTCTCGATGTATGTCTCAAAAACCTCGGCAGCCGTATGCTTGCTATAAAGCGCCGCGGCGGGACTCTTTACATAGACCTCAACCGCGTCGCGTATTTCGAAGGGATTCTGAAAAAAACGGCAGTGCATTACATCAACGGCGCGGAAGAGCACGTGGGCATGCCCCTCAAGGCTGTAGAGGAGATGCTCGACAGCAAGCATTTCATACGCACACACCAGAGCTACATAGTGAATATACGTAAGATCACATACATACGCACATCAGAGCTTATGATAGGAGACACTAGGATACCCATAAGCCGCAGGCATCGCTCCTCCGTTTCGGAAGCAGTGGACATGCAGCTTATGAGATCTCTTGTGTAACAATCGTGTAACATAGATCGCAGCTTTTTAAGTGTTTTACCGTTAATTTTAGCTTAAGTATAGCGATAAAACACTCATTTTTGTAACACTTTTGTTTCTTTTGTTACAATCATGTTACATGAGACCTCTTTTTATTGCATCATGGTTACAAAAATTTCGGTTTTTTATAAAAAACGGTTGACAAATCGTCTTTTTTAGTGTATAATCTACTTGTAACAATTCAGTAATATAATCGAAAACTTTGTAACGGGAGCGTTATCTTGGTAATGTTCTGACCATATGGCAGGCTCCCGCATATATAAAATGGAGGTCTTTTGTAATGAGAAATTTGAAGCACACTATCATCGCTTTAGCTGCTATTGTGATGGTAGGAACGCTTAGCGTTTTTCAGGTGTCGGATATGTCTGCGGAAAAGCTTGAACGCGATATGAGGCTCAGCACGGCAAACAGCACGGCAAGCATTACGATAACAAGCACCGAGAGCGAAACGACCGGTACCCGGGCGGTTGCACTTGAAACCACCGATGAAGAGGAAACGGCGGTCGAGGAAGCAGACTCTGCGGTCGACGAGGCGACCGAGCAGGCGATAGCTGAAAAAAGCTATCTCACGCTGGGATATGCAAACGTCATAGGCTCGGCGGAGCTCAGAGCGGAACCTAACATGGAAGCAGAATCGCTAGGAACGATGAGCGGAGCGGATCAGGTAGAGATACTCGAAAGCACCGAGGACTGGTACAAGGTAGCGGTAAACGGTCTTGCAGGATATGTTCAGAAATATCAGGTCACACTCGACAAGGACATTGCAACAGAAACAGCAATGCAGTACGACCATTATAAGCTCGCAAGCGTTACCTCAGATGTCGGTCTTACGGTCCGCTCGGAGGGAAGCATCGATTCCGACAGCGTTGACTCTGTTGAAGAAGGCGACGTTGTAACTATAGTTGACCATGAGGGAGACTACACAAAGATCCTTTACGGCGACGATTATAAAGAAGGCTACGTTATAAACACCGGTCTTACAAACGACGGCGAATGGGTGGACAAGGATGAAGTCCATTCCGAGATTATCCGTGTGGCAGAGGAAAAGGAAGAGGCAGCAAGACAGGAAGAGATCGCAAGACAGAATGCGGCACGCGCTTCGGCAAGCTACTCGACGACCGATTCAAGTTCATCCGGATCGTCTTCATCGACATCGGTATGGAGCACAGGCAGATCGTCTTCATCGTCGGGCGGCGGACAGGCTATCGTTGACACTGCGATGCAGTATCTCGGAGTGCCCTACGTATGGGGCGGAACGAGCCCGAGCGGATTCGACTGCAGCGGTCTTGTACAGTATGTATGCAGACAGAACGGCATTTCCGTACCGAGAGTTGCTGCATCACAGAGAGGCGCCGGAACATATGTAAGCCGCGAGAACCTGCAGCCGGGTGATCTGGTGTTCTTCTCGAACGGCGGCGGCATAAGCCACGTAGGTATCTATGTCGGCAACGGAAACATGATACACGCACCTCAGACAGGCGATGTTGTAAAAATATCATCAATAGAGACGTCATACCGTATATCGCACTATGCGGGCGCGGTAAGAGTCTGGTAAAAGCCCATAACGAACCTGTTTTGTCCCTCCGGGGGCAGGGCAGGTTCTTTTGTTATATAAGAATCTGTGCCGGGCTAACTTTGGACATTTCCACTTCATATCACTTGCAGAGACAGCATGTCAAAAGGCGCGGCATTTTCGCCGCGCCTTTTGTGATGCTGTACCTTTGGGTATTATTCGTATTTGTAATGTGTAATGTCTCATTCCTCCGCCAGCTCGGTAACAGGAGTCATCAGCGGAACATTGGACGCTAATCCGTTCCAGAGCATTACCTTATAATTCACCTCTGTAGGAGCGCCCGCCTCAACAGTTACCGTGCCGTCCGGGCTCACCTCGGCATCCTCGGAAAGCGAAAGTCCTATAAGCCTTCCTTCCGAATCATAGCTTGCAACCAAAAGCTTCACACTCTTTACTTCGTCAGAGATATTGCTTACCGTTATGCTTACAACACCTTCCGCAAGCACCGGCTCCTCTATCTCCAATCCCTCAGCAGGTTTCTCTGACGGAGACGCAGTCGGTTCTTCTGTTACCGTCTCTGTCGGTATCTCGCTCGGCTCTTCCGTCACCGTCTCTGTCGGGCTCTCGGTAGGTTCCTCTGTTACTGCCTCGGTCGGAGTTTCGCTCGGCTCCTCTGTAGGTTCCTCAGTAGGCTCACTCGGATCTCTATATGTTATTACCTTTATGTTTTTCATGTATCCCACAGAGTCACTTATCGTATCAAAGAATTCGATACCGTTTATCGTTTCAAGTCCACTGTCAAGATAGGACATATCATCACCGGACAATAACACCGATCCGTACTGATCTGCAATACTGTATGAGAGTGTTTTATGTTCGGTATCAACTGTTATGGTCGTATGTACCCATGCGTCTCTCGCAGTCGGCGCATTACCGACGGTCTTGTCATTATTTACTGCATATGAACTACCATCTACGACACCGTGAACAATCGCAACTCCCGCCGTGCTGTAGGTATTCTTATTTGATCCATCAGGACGCTGCGAAACATCTACAAGCGCTATCCTTGTTCTTGATGTGCTTGCAACATATGAATCATACTCTACTGTATAATTCGTTTCGCCGTCAACATAATCGCTTATATCAACATAGGCCCCACCAAATCCATTATTCGCGTTGCTAGCATTCGTAAATGTTACTGTGTTCTCCTCACCCTCTGCATCTGAAGCTGTCATGCGGCTTTGCGAATACAGTTCAAAGTCAGTCACATCATGCTCCACAGGCGTCAATGTTGGTCCCGGCGTGGGCTCAGGCGTGGGCGTCGGAGCCGGTGTTGGTCTTTCGGGCACAGCGCCCTCAACAAACTCCGATACAAGCAGTGACTCGAGTCCATTGGGATACTCCCAGTTGCTTGTGCCGCCGCCTCTCTGGAGTCCAAAGCTCACAGAGCCGGGCTCAAACGTTTCGGGGAGCTGATAACCGAAATATGCCGATACATCGCTGCCGTCAAACGTGAACGACTGTATCACATTAGTCTCTGTATCGATAACTACCGTTACCGGTTTTGTGTATACGGCGTTTTCACCGGTGAATATGCTGTCCGGCGTTTCATCGCCGTCAAGATCGTTCCATGTTGTACCTCCGTCGGTGCTGACCCATGTAAAATAGCCGCCATCGCCATCTGAATTAAATCCGATGCGCAGATTCGAGCCGAACTGTATATACTCGAGATTGCTCGTTCTTCCCGTTGAGTTTCCGAAATACCAGTCGGCAGCATATGTTACTACAGCCCCATCCGTTATATCAAACGTCTTTGTAGCGCTGTACGAACCGCCCGGCTGCACAGGATCATAGTATATGCGTCCGTTATCACCCGCATTGGCGTCTACCTGCAGCGATGCCGTTTCAGTCCCGGTCTGTGTCCAATCCGCTATATCATCATTGCTCCATGCGTTGTACCATGCCGTGCCCTTCTCATAAACGGCCGTTGTGGCTCCGTCCATGGGCGTGAGCTTTGTATACGAAAGCTCCGAGAGCTGTGGACTGACTGTTATCCCGCCTTCACCGTCCTTCGTCGTGTGATAGGCGATCTTCTCAAGACTTAATCCGTTAAGATCGAACTCACGAGTGTACTGTGCGTTTACAGCCGTCCACGATGAATCTGTTCCTGTAAGAGTAGCAAACGCGGTATCATTGTCATAGTCGAACTCGATCTCCACTATCCAGCGCTTCGAGCTTCCCTGCACTTGACCTATCCCGTCAACAACAGTCGTCCAGTCATTGGCAAGCACATTTTCGCCGCTGCCCTCTATATTGCTTATCAGGTTTTCACCTTTAGTCCTGTATGCCTGTGAAAGCGTGAGTATGTTCTGGTCATCCTCGCCCAGCAGGCTGAGATAGAACGAATATTCGTGTCCGTCCCAGTTCCATTTGTCTTCATCTGTAGCATTATCTCCGACATTCTCCTGTCCGCCCGTCATGAATCGGAATGACAGCACTGCCTTATTATCTGTAAACTTATCAAATGTCCTGTAAAAGTTTCCGCCGACAGACGCATCGTTCTGGCTCAGTATCGCGCTCGTCTCGGTCGCGATCAGCATGGTCTCAGCATCTGTATTATCCGTCTTAAAAACATCATCTCCCGTGACATCGGTCTCTTTAAGAGGTGTTACATTTACCATACATGAATCAGTAAATCCGCCCTCATCGGTAGTCGCGGTTATGAGCACCGCTCCGGCTGTAACACCTGTCACTACTCCGTTTTCATCCACTGTCGCGATAGACGTGTTCGAGGACGTCCACTCTATATCCTTATCCGATGCATCCGAAGGCTGCACCTCCGCCGAAATCCGTTTGGAGCTGCCTACGCCTATGGTCACATCTTCACTTATGCTGACTCCGGTCACAGGCGTCGACCACACTTCGACCTCACAGGTCGCAGTGTAGCCGCCGTCTCGTGTTCTGGCGGTTATCGTTGCCGTTCCCGGCTCAACTCCTGTTATCGTCCCTCCTATCACGGTTGCAACACTTGTATCCGAGCTTGACCATGTTATACCTTTTCTTGTGGCGTTCTCAGGCTCAAGCTGTGCCGTTATAGTGTGTGTGCTGCCCTTCTCCACTCTCACGCTCGTCTCGGACAGTGATACCCCCGTAACATGTACAGTGTCTATGTCATATCCTACCTTGGTAAAGAGAGTAGCCGGAGCAAGATAATTCATTGTCTCTCCACCGCTCTTTGCCAGCGCGGCAGAACCTATGTAATAGCTCTGGTGCGTGGGCTGGTTATATCCAACATTTTGCCATGCAACCGAGCAGCGGTACTGACTGTCATGCATGAGCGTTGTGAGCCTGTAATCCGTTGGTATCGTGGATGTGTATATCCTCAGATACGCCTGTGCGGTATCAGAACCCTTGTTTACGGGCAGAATTACCTCCTCGCGCCAGTCACCCCATATATCTGCTACTAATGAAGGATTCCTTTTCGTATAATTGTTTGTTGCTCCCCCAACCAGAGTATACCCGTCAGAAGGCCCGTAGAATCTTTTTGTTATGCCTGTATCCGCATCATATTTTTGTATAATATTCGCGTCAAGAAGCTCTCTGCCGAGATCTCCATCCCAATATACAAGGAAGTTATCGAATGAACCGCTGCCGGCAGATGCCGGTTTAACGTTCACGCGATCTCCGTTAAGATCGTATGTATCGGGATGTGCGCTGGTCCAACCCATAGCAAGCGCGTTCGGATGAGATGCCGCATAATCATCATCTATATTATCCATTACACCTCTGCCGACATCATCGCCCGCCCCCGTCAGATCATACAGAGTCTCACCGGTTCCCGCAACCCTGAAATTGCCGCCGTGTTCTTTGTGCTGATCTTCTTTGACCGAGAAAACTTCCTGGACGCCATCATTATTGAAATCATTTACGTGCATAGCATCGCCATGTCCCATCCGTGTGTTTCCAATAACGGTCTTTCCGTCATTATCAAGCGCCGCTGATCCATATACGATCTCATCGCAGCCGTCATTGTCTATATCTGCTATTGACAAATTGTGGTTGCCTTGTCCATACAGTCCTTCACCGCCGCTGTTGTACTCCCACTGGAGACTTAACGCAGCGCCGTCAAATGTATATGCTCTTATAACTGCCCTGTTATAATAGCCTCGGCATTCGATAAGACTTGGGCGCACACCGTCAAGATATGCAACACCCGCGAGGAAGCGCTCGGCGCGGTTATACTTTGAATCTCCCCAGTAATCGGTCGAAACAAGCGGTATTGCCGCTGTAGTGCACAATGCTTCTCCTGTCTCACCATCGAATATCGTATAATATTCCGGACCGAGATTCTTTCCTTTCGGTCTGCCGCTCGTACCCACATACGACGCCTCGTTATCCACATTCCTTATTTCTTCCGTGTCGCCGACTTCGGAAACGTAATTTCCCAGTCCATCCTTAGAGCCCGGCGCTGTCTGCATAGCCACCTCAGAACGTCCGTCACCGTCAAAGTCGAATACTATAAACTGTGTATAGTGCGCACCCGCTGTCACATTCTGTCCGAGATCGATACGCCACATAGGTCCGTCATTATTCGGATCTATCTGATACGCGTCTATATATGTCCTTCCGGTAAAATCCGATCCTGCCGAATCTTTTGAGTCTGTCGGCTCCCATTTAAGGACTATCTCATAATCGCCGTCACCGTCAAGATCTCCTACAGATGCGTCGTTAGCACCACCCTCGTGCGAGTCATCGGAATAGTAATACGAAAGCTTTCCGTCAACCATTCTCTCCACAGGATCGGGGCGGCTTATGGGTATATCCACATATGTAAATG
>DVNB01000102.1 GCA_018714695.1 Candidatus Ornithomonoglobus merdipullorum
GCCTTGAGCGCCTCAACGTCTGCCGGATTCTTAACAGCAACTGTCTTTGCAACAGCCTTAACGAAGTCTGTGAACTGCTCGTTCTTTGCAACGAAGTCTGTCTCAGCGTTTACCTCGATGATAACGCCCACATTGCCGTCAACATAATCGAGAACAACACCCTCGGATGCTATTCTGCCCGACTTCTTCGCAGCTGTAGCGAGACCTTTTTCTCTCAGGAGCTCAACTGCCTTTTCCTTGTCGCCGTCAGCCTCTGTGAGAGCCTTTTTGCAGTCCATCATGCCGCAGCCTGTCATTTCTCTTAACTCTTTAACATCTTTAGCCGTAAATGCCATGTCGGTTATTCCTCCTAAATTAATTAAGCTTGTGTAGTGCCGCGAATTATTCAGCAGCAGCCTCTGTTGCCTCTGCATCCTCCGAAACAGCCGCGTCCTCGCCCTGCTTTCCTTCGAGGATAGCGTTGGAGATCGTCGATGCGATGAGCTTTACCGCACGGATCGCGTCGTCGTTTCCGGGGATAACATAGTCTACCTCGTCCGGATCACAGTTTGTATCAACGATCGCAACTACAGGGATACCGAGCTTCTTAGCTTCTGAGATAGCTATCTTTTCCTTTCTCGGGTCTACAACGAACATTGCGCCCGGGAGATCCTTCATATCCTTTATACCGCCGAGGTTCTTCTCGAGCTTGTCTCTCTGATTCTTGAGCTTTATAACTTCCTTCTTCGGGAGAAGATCAAATGTGCCCTCTTCCTCCATCTTATTGATCTGAGCGAGTCTTTCTATTCTCTTCTCGATAGTCTGGAAGTTTGTGAGCATTCCGCCGAGCCATCTGTTGTTTACGTAGTACATTCCTACGCGCTCAGCCTCTTCCTTGATCGAGTCCTGAGCCTGCTTCTTTGTTCCTACAAAGAGAACGCTCTTGCCCTCAGCCGCAATGTCACGGATGAAGTAGTATGCTTCCTCGATCTTCTTTACCGTCTTCTGAAGGTCGATGATGTAGATGCCGTTTCTCTCTGTGAAGATATACGGAGCCATTTTAGGGTTCCATCTTCTTGTCTGATGTCCGAAATGAACACCCGCCTCCAAAAGCTGTTTCATTGAAATTACGTTTGCCATTATAAAAATTCCTCCTGGTTTGATTCCTCCGCATAAATCAGCTCTGCACCGACCGCGGCAAAACGGCAACGGGCGCAAACCATTATGCGTGCGTATTTTCCATACCTATCTATTTTATCATCAGCATCGTGTTTTGTCAAGAGTTTTCTGCCAAAAAACCGCATAAAATTGCCGAATTTTAAAGCGTGCCCATGAATGGTGGATGTAAAAAATGCCGATAATAAACCCGATAAATTAATTGGAGGCGACTTTTATGCTTATAATCGTTATACGGACGCTGATACTGTATGTGGCGGTGATATTTTCACTGAGGATCATGGGCAAACGGCAGATCGGCGAGCTGCAGCCGTCAGAGCTGGTGGTGGCGATAATGATCTCGGATCTGGCGACGGTGCCGATGGCGTCGGTGAATATACCGCTCCTGTCGGGGCTCGTTCCGGTCCTGACGCTTATAATCGCTGAGGTCATAACCTCGTATATGAGCCTAAAAAGCAGGAGGATGCGCAAATTCATAACCGGGGAACCCTCGGTCGTGATATACGACGGAGTCATAAACGAACGCGAGCTTGAAAGGCTTCGATTCAATATAAATGACCTTATAGAGGAGCTTAGGATAGCGGGCTGCTGTGACATTGCGGACGTTGCCGTTGCTGTCATAGAGACCAGCGGCAAGCTTTCCGTCATACCGCGCGACGGCGCAAGAGGGGTGACTGTTGAGGACATGAAGCTCGGCAATGTCAGGCGGGGCGGTCTTCCGTGCGCGGTGATCTCCGACGGGCGGATAAATAAGGCGGAGCTCGAAAGGAGCGGCAAGAGCGAGAAGTGGCTCCTAAACGAGATAAAAAAATACGGCGCTAAGGACGTCGGAGGGGTGTTTTTCGCATCAGTGGATGCTGAAGGGGAGATATACGTCCAGCTCAAGGGCGATGCGAGAGCGAAGGAGAGGAGACGAGTCATATGAGGAGTCTTATAACCGCGCTTGTGATAGCGGCGCTTCTGGGCGCTGCGAGCGAAATATATATGTACAGGCTCGAAAAGGCGTCGTGGGAGCTGACGGCAATAAACGGTGAGATCTCGAAGGCGGTCTCTGAGGAGGATTACGGCGCCGCCAAAGAAGCCATAGACAGGCTGAACGCGAGGATGGACGACGCCGAGATGTTTTTCGGAGCGATGGGAGATCATGAGGAGATGGATATGATAAATATGAATATAGCCGAGCTGCGGGGATATATAGACGCGGAGCGCGGCGGCGATGCCGCCTCTAAGTGCCTTGTGCTCTCGTATCTGTTCGGGCATCTGCCCGAGAATTCGCGGCTCAAGCTCCAGAATATTTTCTGATATTTTACGCTGACCTTACACAAATTTACGTGAATTTTAAAATTTTACTTGACAATCGGCGTGTTTTGTTATAATATATTGTAGGAATTTTTTTATTGTACAAAAATAAGGACCGCCGGCAAAAGAGCGGTTCCCGACTGGAGGTCACACATGAAGAAGAATATTATATTTGCCGCCGCGGCGGCGATGACTGTCGCGCTCGGCGGATGTTCACTGAGCGGAGAGCCGACAATAACCGAAGCTCCTGAGGAGCCGGCTGCTACGATATCGGTAATGGGCGAATACGCGCTCGTGGACGGATTTACGCAGTACAGCAGCCCCGACGGCGGATTTTCCATCCAGCTTCCGGAGGGCAGCGTGATAAACGATGCAGATGTGAATGATGTAACGATCACCGTGGCGAGCGATTACGATAACGCCGATATGGTGAGCGTTAAGCGCGAGACGAGCGGGGTATATCTCATAGAGAACACCGATCAGCTTGACACGATGCTTGAGGACGACTCCATTGAGGTGACCGGATTTGTCACGCTTTCGAGGGATGGTGAATACGCGGGCTACAAGTATTCGTATGATTCTGTCGGCAATGACGAGCTCAAAGGCGTGGTAAGCATGTACATGAATACCGACGGCTCGGCGTACCGCGTTGAGGGAATAATAAACAACGGCGGCGACGCGCAGAATATAGAGAAGATGAACACCATAGTGGATACATTCGTAACATATTACGTATATTGAGCACAGGGAAGCCGCGGTCTGCTTTTTGCAGGCTGCGGTTTTTTAATGCCGTAATTAATTTTTATACTTGACAATAGATACTATGTGTGATATAGTATTATGTGAAAGGGGGTATTTGCTTGGATTCTCAGCTTAAACGAGGGATAATCGACATATGCGTGCTGTGCGCGCTGAAAAAGGAGGACTCGTACGGATACAGGATAATAAAGGATCTGTCGCCGCATATAGAGATCACGGAGTCCACCTTGTACCCGATACTCAAGAGGCTGGAGGGCTCGGGCTGCGTGCGGACCTATAAGGTGGAGCACAACGGAAGGCTCAGAAAGTATTACAGCATAACGGATACGGGAACGGAGAAAATAACGGAATTCTCGAAAGAATGGGAAAGCGTAGAAAAGGCGTATAATTATATAAAGGGAGTGTGTGAGGATGAATAAGATCGAATTTGCAGCGGAATTGGAGCGGCTCCTTCGAGATCTGCCGGATGAGGAGAGGAAACGCTCAGTAGACTTTTATTCGGAGATGATAGACGACAGGATGGAGGACGGCGAGAGTGAAGAGGCTGCCGTTGCGGGGCTGGGCAGCCCGCGGTCTGTCGCGGACGGAATAATGGAGAATGCGGCGGGGAGCATTTCAAGGAGACGGAAGATAGATCCGTGGATGATAGTTCTGGCTGTTATGGCGTCGCCTATATGGCTGCCGATTTTGGTATCCGCCGCGGCTGTGGTACTCTCACTGTTCGTGTCGGTATGGTCGGTCATACTGTCATTTGCCGCGGCAGCGATCGGAATAGCTGCGGGAGCTGTCGGCGGAGCGGCGGTATCGGCGGTGATGTTTGTGACACAGCCGTTTGCCGATGCCGTATTTATATTAGGCTGTTCGATCATGCTTGCGGGCGTCGCGATATTTGGTGTATATGCGTCCGAAAGGCTCATAGTATTGTCGGCAAAAGGGACGGCGCGGCTTTTTAAATGGTCGGTATCCGCCGCAGGCGCTGCGGGAAGGAGGCGTGTGTGATGAAGCTCAGGAACAAGTTTTTTGTTGCCGGAGGGATACTTATCGTATCGGGAGCCGTTGTATCGGGCGCCGCATTTTTAGCCGGAGCGGGGCAGCACTACGAGACGGCGGAGTATAAGACGGTGGATATAGCCGCGGAAAATATACGCATTACGGCAGAGCAGCGAGATATACGAGTGATAAGGGGAGAGTCTGTTAAACTGACCTATCCGGAAGGGGACGGTATGATCTTCAGCGGAAAGCTTGAAGGCGGCACATATATCGCGGAGCACAGGAGAAGACCGGAGATATTCGGGCTTGATTTCGAAAGAACGAACAATGATATGGATATAGTGCTGGAGATACCGGAGGGCTTTTACGGAATCATCGATATATATACCGATATGGTAGACATATCATGCAGCTCGGTCGGCGGCGGTATGATAACGCTCGGTACGGGCATGGGCGATGTAGATACGGAGAACACGGCGGGAAGCATGAGCATCTCGACCGGTATGGGGGATATATCGTGCGGGTCGGTTTCGGGAGAGACCGTAACGCTTGATACTGATATGGGTGACATCGAAGCTGAGGATGCGGATGGAAATATAAAAGCCCGCAGCTCCATGGGCGACGTTGAGATCGACCTGAGCGGAGCCGAGGGCGAGTATACCGTGAACGGAAAGGGCAGCGGTCCCAAAAAGGTGACCGCTGAAACGGATCTGGGAGACGTGCATATAGGATATATGAGATAAGCGGCAGCATTCGCCGCCGCTTGCATCCATCAGATACCGAATTTGATCTTTGCGGTATCGGTGATTACAGACGCGACCTTGTTAAAGTCAGCCATTGAGCTGTCTATCATAAGGTGTCTGTAAGTGTTGCCCGTGAATTTGTGTTTTGTGTAGTGCTTGTAGAAATCGGCGCGGGCTTTGTCCACCTTCATAAGATATGTATAAGCCTCGCCGGGATTTTCGATATTGAGCTCGTATTTACAGTTTTCAAGTCTCTTTTCTATCGGAGAGTAAATGAAAACGTTAAGCATATTCGCATCGGGGATATTGTATTTCCTCAGCACATAGTCGGAACAGCGTCCGACTATTACGCAGTTTCTGGTGAGCGCGAGATCGACCATTATACTTTTTTCCATCTCGAACAGGGCGTTTTTCATGTTTGCATTGCCCTTGCCGAGCGGGTACATCATCTTGTCGAATGGGGAGGCGAGCTGTCCGTCAAATGCGGACAGCTTTTCTATATCCCCGCGCATTTCCTTGACCGCCAGCTCTATAATATCGCGGTCGTAGTATTCATAACCAAGGTTATCGGCAACGGCGCGGGCGATCTTTCTTCCCAGACTTCCGAACTGTCTTGTCACTGTGATAACATTAAAATCCATAGTCATTCTCCTTTCGTTTTGTAACAGCGCCGGATCAGTGGGTCATTTTCGCCTGTACTTCAGCAGCGTCGAGCTCCGAGGTTTTGCCGTTCAATATGATCTCGCCCTTTTCCATTATATAGATGTTATCTGATATGCCGAGAACAAAGTCGAGATACTGCTCGACTATTAGGACGGTGAGTCCCATTTCCCTGTTGATCTTTTTGATCACATTACCTATATCCTGTATAACGGAGGGCTGTATACCCTCTGTCGGCTCGTCAAGGATCAGTATCTTTGGGTCTGTTACGAGTGCGCGGGCTATGGCGAGCTGCTGCTGCTGACCGCCCGAAAGATCGCCGCCCTTGCGCTTCTCAAAACGCTTTAGGATCGGAAAAAGCTCGTATATATATTCCGGCATCTTGCCCTTGCGCCCTTTTGACCATACACCAAGCATTAGGTTTTCATATACGGTCATCTGCGGGAAAATGTCACGCCCCTGCGGAACGTAGCCTATGCCGCGGCGCACTCTTTCATACGCGGGCATTTTTATTATCTCGGCGCCGTCAAGCATTATGCTTCCATTAGGTGTTTTCACGAGTCCCATTATGCTTTTCAGCGTGGTGCTCTTGCCGACGCCGTTTCTGCCTATCAGGCAGACTATCTTGCCCTTTTCCACATCAAGGTCAAGGGCGAGGATGATCCTGCTCTCGCCGTAATAGGAATCCATTCCTCTGATCTTAAGCATTCCGTTCACCTCCTCTTCCGAGGTATACTGCCTGAACGGTCTCGTCCGCGAGGACCTCGTCACAGCTGCCCTCAAGCAGCACTTTTCCCTCGTGGAGAACCGTGACACGGTCGGAGATCTGTCTGACAAAGTCCATGTCGTGCTCGACTACGATAACGGTGTATGTGTCTTTTATCCTCTTGAGGATCTCTCCGGTCTTGAACGTCTCAGGCTTGCCCATTCCGGCTGCCGGTTCGTCGAGCATGATTATCTCCGGTTGCTGGACGAGCTGCATGGCTATCTCGAGCCATTGTTTCTGGCCATGAGCGAGCGCTCCGGCGTTCTCGTCCTTCTTGCCGAGCAGTCCGACGGTCTCAAGCGTTTCGTTTATGAGTGCCTCGTCTTTCGGAGAGGGCTTGAAGAAGATGGACTGCCATATACCCTTTCTGCCTTTGAGCGAGAGTATCATATTTTCCTCAACGGTAAGATTCACAAATACAGAGGGGACCTGAAACTTTCTGCCGATGCCCTCGCATACTATCTTATATTCCTTCATGCCTGTGAGCTTTATCGGCTCACGCTTTTCGGGAAAGAATGTGCAGACGCCGTTTGTCGGCTTCGTTTTTGCGCAGATTATGTCAAGGAGCGTCGTCTTTCCGGCTCCGTTGGGACCTATGAAAAAGTGGATCGTGTGGCGCTTTACGTTTACATTGACATTCAAAAGCGCGCAAAAGCCGCTGAAATCGACCGTTATGTCCTTTATCTCCAATACGTTTTCATTTGTCATGTCATTCCGCCTCCTTTTTGCGCAGCTTGTTGAGAAGTGTACCGTCACGGAATATGCCGACTATACCGCCCTTGAAGAACAGTATCGTAACGACGAATATCGCGCCGAGTATGTATTGCCATATCTCTACCATAGCGCCGGACGAGAAGTTGTAGTCGCAAAGGTTTATAAGGAACGCGCCTATGACCGCTCCAACGAGGGTGCCGCGTCCGCCTACCGCTACCCATATGACCATTGTTATCGAGTAAGAGATAGTCATCTGCGACGGCGTTATAGAGCCGTTGAAATTTACGAATATGGCGCCGGCTACAGCGGCAAACACCGCCGAGAGAACATATACGAAGTTTTTGTAACGGCTTACGCAGTAGCCGGAGAAATACGTTCTGTTCTCACCGTCGCGTATCGCGATAAGCAGCTTGCCGAACTTTCTTGTCGTGAGGAATGAGGAGATGATATAAATGATGGCAAGTATCGCGAGTGAGGCGTAGAACAGGATGAACATATTTCCCCGGTTCGCGTCGCCTTTTACGCTGCCAAGGAGCGATGTTATCTCGGTTATACCGACGTTGCCGCCCGTGTAGGACTGGAGTCCGGTAAACAGAGAGTAGGCAGCCCATGTGAGTGCCTGTGAGATTATCGAGAAATATACACCCTTTATCCTGTTTCTGAATATGAAGTAGCCTATAACTCCGGCTATGACCGCCGGGACCAGTATCACCAAAAGCATCGATACGGGAGCCGAAAGGAACGGCTTCCAGATGAGCGGCAGCTCGGTCATACCGCCGGTCTGCATGAATGATGTTATGTTTCCGCCGGTCGCCTGCAGTTTCAGATACATCGCCATAGCGTAGCCGCCGAGGGCGAAATAAAGGCCGTGACCGAGAGAAAGTATCCCGGTATATCCCCAGATAAGGTCAAGACCTATCGCGACTATCGAGAATGCGATGCATTTGCCGAGAAAGAGCACGAACGAGCTGCTCGAGATGATACCTAAAGACAGCATCGGCGGAACAAGTGCCAGTATAAGTATTATAACTGCGAAGCAAATATTGCAGCCTTGTTTTTTCAGCTTCATTATCCGCACCTCCTTATTCATCAAGCTTTCTGCTCTTTATGGAGAACAGTCCATGGGGTCTGAACTGCAGCACGGCGATAACTATGAGAAGCACGGCAGCCTTTGCGATGCTTGCCGAAGTGTAATTCTCGATACCAATGCTGGCAAAGCCGATGATCGACGAGCCGAATACAGTTCCGGCGAGCCTGCCCACTCCGCCGAGCACGACCGCTATGAATGAGTTTACTATATAGCTCTGACCTATCGTAGAGTCGATCGAACCGAGCAGTGCGACAGAGCATCCGGCTATGCCGGCAAGACCCGAGCCGAGAGAGAAGGTCAGCATATCTATACGTTTTGAATTTATGCCCATGCACTGAGCCATCGGACGGTTCTGCATTACCGCGCGCATCTGCTTTCCAAAGTTGGATCGGTACATTATATACCACATGAATATCATACAAACTATAACGAGTCCGAGGATGAACAGCCGGTTGTATGAGAATGTGCAGTCGCCCACCGTGGCGCCGCCGCTCAAAAATGAAGGAGCGGTGACGTTTACGCCCTGCATACCGAATATGCTTCTTGCCGCCTGCTGCAGTATAAGGCTGATGCCCCATGTGGCAAGAAGGCTGTCGATCTCACGTCCGTAGAGCCGTGAAATAACGAGCCGTTCCATAACTGCTCCGAGAAGGAACGTTACCGCAAATGCGGAGATGATCGCTGCGAAGTAATAAAGATCAAAAAGACTTTCAGGTAAAAGGCTCTTGAATATGTTCTGGATGACATAGGTAGTGTACGCGCCTATCATCAGGAACTCGCCGTGAGCCATGTTTATGACGCGCATAAGACCAAAGGTGATCGCCAGTCCGAGTGACGTAAGGAGTATGATCGAACTGAGGCTCACACCGTTGAATACGGTGTTTATAAATTGTGTCATAGGTCATACCTCTCTTTCAGTTTATTTGCTGCTGAGAAATACAACAGCCTGCCGAGCTGCCGCCGGCAGGCTGTTGACTGTACACGGAGTTTTATTCAAGCGGCTGGATATTTGCGGCTACCGCCCAGTCGTATGTTGTAAGATAGGGATCGGGCGCTGCCGGCTCCGTTTCCTCTACCGTATTTATGCTTCCGTTTTCATCTATGACGCCTATACGCACGGGCTTTATGAGGTGGTGATTTTCACCGTCTATCTCAACAGTACCCTCGGGAGCATCAAAGGTGATGCCGCCTTCCTCAACAGCCGCTATAACGTCTGCCGCGTCAAAGCTTCCTGCCTTTTCAACTGCTGCCTTCCAAAGATATACCGCGTCATAAGCAGCCTCTGCCGGATCTGATGTGACACGATCCTCACCGTATGCAGCCTTGTATGCCGCTACAAATTCTTCGTTCTCGGGAGTATCCGTAGTCATGTAATAGTTCCAGGATACCATATGATCCTTGAGTATGTCAGCGCCGATCGTCTTGACCTCTTCCTCCGCTATCGAGAAGGACATTGTCATATAATCGGCCGCGGTGTAATTCTTTTCGCTCATCTGCTTGAAGAATGAAAGATTTCCTGTACCGTTCAAGGTGTTTATGATAACGTCAGGATCAGCCGCCTCGATCTTTGCGATGATCGAGCTGAAGTCTGTCTGATCCATCTGTGCGTATTCCTCGCCGACGACTTCAACACCCTTTGCATCGCATTGAGCGTTTATGATCATGTTTGCTGTTCTCGGGAATACATAGTCCGAGCCGAGAAGGAAGAACTTAGTGTAACCATTTTCTATAAGATAGTCTATAGCCGGAACGATCTGCTGATTCGGAGCCGCGCCGGTGTACATGATGTTGGATGATGACTCCATACCCTCATACTGAACAGGGTACCAAAGCAGGTTCCCATACTCCTCGAATACAGGCTTCACGGCTTTCGATCAAGCTGTTACCGCTTGACAGGCCCCTTTGCCGTTTTTCGGTTTGTTATTGGTATAAACGGGAAGTATTTTTATGATTCCCGATACGGAGAATGAAAAAAGAGAGCCGTCTCCGACGTTGTCGGATCGGACTCCCTTGCCTTTCATGTGTGATAGCATAGCACCAAAACAATGAATTGTCAATACAAAAAAGTTTGATTTTTAATGGTTTGTTAATAATTCATAACAAGGTTAAGCAATAAAAATAATTATTTTGGATGCTTTACAGAAATTTTATTTGTAAGCCGCACAAAACAATGGTGATATGGCGATGAATTTTTATGAAGTTTGCATAACCTGTTTTTTGCGGCATAAAAAGTCCGACACTATTGTACCGATCTGATGACGCTGCGGCCGAGCCATTTGCCGCGCATGAGACGTATGAGGAATATGATGCCGCGGACGCACAGCTCTCCGCACATCGCTATCCATACGCCTTTCAGCCCGAAATAGGGCGTGAGCAGCGCCGAGGCGGTTATCCTCACGCACCACATGGACAGAAGATTCATAAGTCCCGGGACAAAAGTGTCACCCGCGCCGCGCAGCGCGCCTACAGCCACTATCGAGACCGCGAAAAACGGCTCCGCCCATGCCTCTATCCGCAGAACGCTTACGCCAAGTGTGCGTATCTCGTCAACGGGTGTGAGCATGGCAAACATCGCGGGCGCGAATATGAACATCAGCGCGCCTGTGACCGTCATCATCGCCGTGCCCAGGAGCACGGAGATCCATGCGTACCGTTTTGCGAGCTTTTTATTGTCAGCCCCCATGCTTTGCCCTACGAGCGTTGTCGCCGCGGCGCCTACGCCGTAGCCGGGCATATAACAGAAGCTCTCGGCGGTCACCGCGAGCGAGTTTGCCGCGACGGAGATCGTGCCGAGCGGCGCTATTATTTTTGTAGATGCTATCTGAGCGCCGCACATCGCCGTGCGCTCCATCACGACCGGCAGCGCTATCCTTGCCGCGGTCTTAAGGCACCGGCGTCTTATCCGCCAGCTGCCGTTTTTGGTGAGCCGGAGTGACGGAGAGCGGAAGCATGCGGCAATGAGCATAAGTACAGCCGTTACCGCTTCGGCGAGCGCGGTGCCGAGCGCTGCGCCCGCAACGCCCATTCCCGCTCCGGGCATCGTAAAAGTGAGAGAAGATATCGTAACGGCGCGTGTCGGGAATATAAGAAAGTAGTTGAATACAACGTCAAATCCGCACATTGCGGCGTTCAATACGCTCGGAGTTTTCATATCGCCGCTGCACTGCAGCATATTGCCGGTAAGCTGGCGCAGCTGCACAAACGGCAGAGCCGCGGAATATATTAGAAAATAGCTCGTTGCGCCTTCTCTTATATCGTCTCCTCCGCCGAGCCATACCGGAAGGGACGGGCTTATAGCTATGCCTGCGGCTGCTATGATCAAGCCGAATATCACGGCGGTTATGAGCGACTGCCTGAAAACGTTTTCAGCCTCGGTGTGTCTGCCCGCGCCTATGAGCTGTGCCGTCTGTACGGAGAAACCGGTCGCAAGCGAGATGCACAGTCCGCCGGCAAGCCATGTTGAGGTGCTGACGAGCCCTATCGATGCCGACGCCTCGGCGCCGAGGCTCCCGGCCATAGCCGAGTCTATGTACTGCATGACTATCGAGCTGATCTGCGCGAGTATCGCGGGGATACTGAGGCGTATAACGATCATGATAAGCTGCCTCATAGGCAGCGAGCCGTTAAGGCTGTCCTGTACGGTCAATGTCTTTTTCATGTTTTACCTCGAAATATAACGCAGGCTCAGATGGAGAGCCTGCGTTTTAATATGTTCATTATTTCGTCGTTTATCTCTTCGATCGTCCGCACCCTGCCGTCCTTGGCGCACAGCACGTGCTGCCAGCCGAAGCGTTTTGATATGGATACCGCGTTTTTATAGCTTGCCGTCAGATATTCACGGTCACGCTCGTGTATATCCTTGCTTTGGCTGTGATCTATCTTATTCTCGCGCTCTGCCATAAGCCTTGCCGCATATTCAGGCGGCATATCAAGGAATATAGTCATGGCCGGCTGCGGAAGACCGTAGATATTGTATTCAAGGTCGTAAAGCCACTCCACGAATTTGCCCTTTTCGTCATTGGGCAGCTTAGACGCCTGATGTATCATATTAGACGGCACATATCTGTCGGCAATTATCACAGTGCCGTTTTCGTAGTCGCCGCGCCAGCCGCGGCGGTATGAGGCAAAACGGTCGGCAGCAAAGAAGGTGGACGCCGCATAGGCGTTCACGTCCTCGGGACGGCTGCCGAAATCGCCGTTCAGATACATCCGCACGAGTGCCGACGATTCTGAGCCGTAGTCGGGGAAAGAGACGAGCCGCGCGCGTATCCCGCTGTCGGTGAGACGCTTATACAAAAGCTCCGACTGCGTCTGCTTTCCGCTTGCGTCAACTCCGTCTATCGCTATCAATGTACCCATAACCGTCAGTCCTGCTTATACTTTCTGCCCTTTAAAAGGACTGTCATTCCGAACTTAGGAAGCGCGAGCATCCTGCCTGCGCGGCTCGGCTGCTTTGCAAGACGGTACAGCCATTCTATGCCGTGGTCGCAGAAGAATTTCGGCGCACGCTCGGCAGTGCCTGCAAAAACGTCAAGACTTCCGCCTATGCCCATTGCGACGCGCGCGCTGAGCTCGTCGGCGTGGCGCGAGATCCACTGCTCCTGCTTGGGCGCTCCGAGACATACGAATACGATATCCGCTCCCGAATCGTTTATTTCCTTGACTATAGCCGGCTCGTCCTCGGGCTTGAAATAGCCGTTTCGGCAGCCGACGATCTTAAGTCCCGGGTAGGTCTTAAGAAGCTCAGCCTCCGCCTTTTCCGCTACGCCCGGCTTGCCGCCGAAGAGGAACAGCTTGTGCTCCGTTCCGGCGATGCGTTCCAGCACACGGCAGGCTATGTCATAGCCCGCGGCGCGTTCGTTGATCGGTTTCCCCAATATTTTTGAGGCGTATACGACGCCTATACCGTCCGCTGTAAGGAGCTCGGCGTTGTTCAGCAGATTCCTGAATGCCTCGTCCTTATAAGCCGCCATTATTATCTCGGAATTCGGCGTATATACCTTGTGCAGTCCCTTTTCGCCGAGAAAGCCTATTATCCTGTCCGCGGCCTCGGGTATGTTTACCATATCCACATGCACTCCGAGTATATTTACTTTGTTATCCATAATATTATCCTTTCCGAATAAATATGATATACGTTATTATCTCTCGTCAATCGGGATGTAATCCTTTTTGTCCACTATCGATTTGTATGCCGGACGGATTATGCGTGAGCAGCCTATGGTCTCCTCAAGCCTGTGCGCGCACCAGCCCGTTATTCTCGCTATAGCGAAGAGCGGCGTGTACATCTCGGGAGCGATGCCCAGCATCTTGTAAACGAAGCCGGAATACATGTCAACGTTCGCGCACATCACCTTATGGTTATTCTTTACGTTCAGGAAGCATGAAGGCGTAAGCTTCTCGACCTTAGTGTAAAGATCGAATTCCTTTTTCCATTCGGGATCGCTTGCCGCGAGCTTTTCGGCGCGTTCCTTGAGGAGTATGCAGCGCGGATCACTGTATGTATATACCGCGTGTCCCATACCGTAGATAAGTCCGGCGTGATCGAAGGCCTCCTTGCGCAGTATCTTTTCGATGTAAGCGGCTACCTCGTCCTCGTCCTCCCAGTCGTTCACGTTCGCCTTTATATCCTCCATCATCGCCATGACCTTCGCGTTTGCGCCGCCGTGCTTGGGTCCCTTCAGGGAGCCTATCGCCGCAGCGATGGCGCTGTACGTGTCGGTACCGGACGACGAGACTACTCTCGTTGTGAACGCGCTGTTGTTTCCGCCGCCGTGCTCCGCCTGTATCATGAGCATGACGTCGAGCATCTCCGCCTCCTGGCGTGTATACTTGTTGTCGGGGCGCAGCATATAGAGCAGGTTCTCAGCAGTCGAGAGATCCTTCTGCGGAACGTGCAGGTAGAGACTGTCACCATCGTGATAGTGGCGCTTTGCCTGATAGCCGACCGCCGCCATTACCGGCAGGCGCGCTATGAGCTCTGTGGACTGTCTTAGTATGTTTACGACCGAGATCTCGTCCGGATTGCTGTCGTATGAATATGCCGCAAGCACGCTTCTTGCCATCTTGTTCATTATGTTCTTCGAGGGCGCCTTTAGGATCATGTCCTCCGAAAAGCCCGGGGGCAGACGGCGCAGCTCGCCTATAAGCTCCGTAAAGTGCTCGAGCTGCGATCTTGTCGGCAGCTTTCCGAAAAGGAGCAGGTATGCGACCTCTTCAAAACCGAAACGTCCTTCTTTTTCACAGTTCGTAACGATGTCTATTATGTCATAGCCTCTGTATTTGAGATGTCCCTCCGCCGGGATCTTCTCTCCGTCCTCGATATAGTAGCCGATTACCTGACCGATGGATGTAAGACCTGCCATTACGCCGGTCTCGTCCTCGTTTCTCAGGCCGCGCTTTACTCCGTACGCTTTGAAAAGCTCCTTCGGGAACGGCTTATAGAGGTCCTCCGCAGCCTGATAGAACTGTCTGCGTTTGTTCTCTATCTCCGCCTCGTTCTCTATCCTTGCCTCGTATTCGTTTTCGTTCATCACATGATCACGTCCTTTCTGTGGTTATTTGTGAGCCGCTTATGGGAGCAGGCTCAGCTGAATATTTTCATGCTTAGGTGATTTCGCAGCGGCGGGTATCGATCTTATCCGGTATGCGGATATGCCGTCGATGCCGCAGCTGTCGGCTTCTTTTACGGATACCGGTCTTGCGCCGTTCTTCGGCTGTTTTATTACCTGAACTCCCTGTGTGCTCTTTGTGGATTTCAGCGGGATAAGCTCGGTGTTAAGACACAGTATCCTGCCGTTGTCCGTGACCACGGCTATATCGGTATCCTCTTTTAAGAATTTTATATCGCGTATCGGCGATTTTGCGGAATATGCCCCTATGAGCTTTTTCCTGTTTGTTTTTGTCTCGTAATTTTTCAGTGCGACCTTTGCCATCTTTCCGTTTTCAAAGGTGAAAAGCATCAGTCCTTCAAAATCCTTGGTAACTACAGTATACACTATTTTCTCGTTTTCTTCAAGCCCCAAAATTCCCGGCAGGTATTCGCCGAGCGCGGTGACCTTGCACTCCGGCATGTCGTATGTCTTTATTTTGTATACGTTGCACATATCGGAGAAAAACAGCAGCTCGGATTTGTTTGTCGTCTCGGCGGTGACGATTATCTCGTCATCCTCCTTGAGCTTATGCTCCGAGGTGGTCGAGCGCAGAGACGCGGCGGTGACTTTTTTGAGATACTGTCCGCGCGTGAAGAATATCGTGAGCGGGTAGTCCTCTATGTGCTCCTCTTCCTTGTACTCCGTGAGCCCGGTGCTCTCAATAATCTCAGTTTTCCTGTCCTGACCGTATTTTTTCGCTATGTCTCTGAGCTGCTTTGCGATACGGCTCTTGATTAGGCGGTCACTGGATAACGTCTTGTTCAGCTCCGCTATCTCCTCGGTGAGACGGTCTATCGCGTCCACATTTTTTAGGATGTATTCCTTGTTGAGATTGCGCAGGCGTATCTCGGAGATGTACTCCGCCTGTACCTCGTCTATACCGAAGCCGGACATTAGGTTCGGTATTACCTCGGAATCGAGCTCTGTGTGACGGATTATCGATATGGCCTTGTCGATGTCGAGCAGTATCTTTTTCAGACCCATAAGCAGATGCAGACGCTTGCTTTTCTGCTCTATATCGAATTTTATACCGTTTCTGATACATTCCATGCGGAATTTTACCCATTCGCCGAGTATCTCGCGTATCCCCATGACGCGCGGAACGGCGTTTATGAGTATATTGAAATTGCAGGCAAAGCTGTCCTCGAGCGGAGTGAGCTTGTAGAGCTTGAGCATGAGTTCATCGGGATCGGTACCGCGCTTTAAGTCTATCGTAAGCTTGAAGCCGTTAAGATCGGTCTCATCGCGCGCGTCAGAGATCTCTCTGAGCTTGTTCGCCTTCAGAAGCTCCATTATCTTGCCGATTATCGCCTCGCACGTTGTGGTGTAGGGGATCTCGGTTATATCTATGCAGTTGTTTTCTCTGTCATAGGTATATTTCGCTCTGAGCTTGAAGCTGCCGCGTCCCGTTTCATAGATCTTTTTCATTTCCTCGCGGTCGTATATGATGCTTGCTCCGAGCGAGAAGTCGGGCGCGGGCATTATGTCTATGAGCTCTGCGTTTTTATCCTTCATGAACGCGATCGTAGCCTCGCAGACCTCTCTTAGGTTGAATGAGCATATGTTTGACGCCATTCCCGCGGCTATGCCCTGATTCGGGTTCACGAGTATGGACGGGTATGCCGCGGGGAGCAGTGTGGGCTCCTTCAGCTCTCCGTCGTAGTTATCGACAAATTTTACGGTGTTCTTGTTTATGTCCCCGAAAAGCTCGGCACAGATCGGCTCGAGCCGTACCTCGGTGTATCGCGGCGCAGCGTATGCCATATCTCTTGAATACACCTTTCCGAAGTTGCCCTGCGATTCCACGAGCGGATGCAGGAGCGCCTCGTTTCCGCGTGTAAGACGCACCATCGTTTCGTAGATCGCCGCGTCGCCGTGCGGATTGAGCTTCATCGTCGAGCCGACAACGTTTGCCGACTTCGTGAATTTTCCGCCCAGAAGCCCCATTTTGTACATGGTGTACAGAAGCTTCCTGTGGGCGGGCTTGAGTCCGTCTATTTCCGGTATCGCGCGCGAGATTATGATGCTCATGGCATAGGGCATGAAGTTCGTTTCAAGCGTTTTTGTTATCGCCTGTTCCTCGACGGGCGCCGGTATTATCTCCGGCTCGGGGATCTTCTTTTTTCGTGCCATTAACAGGCTCCTCTCCTATAGAATAAAATACAGAATAAAAGCGGAGGCGGCTTATGCTCCGCAGCCTCCTTCGGCTTGCCGTATCATGAGAGATCGAGCATCTCCATATACTGCGAGCCTTTCTCGGCAATATATTTTTTGCGGCTCTGCAAATTATCGCCCAGAAGGATGTCGAACATCATCGACGTTCTCTCCGCGCTCTCCGGCGTTACGCGTATAAGCCGTCTTGTAGCCGGATGCATCGTCGTAAGGCTCATCATTTCAGGCTGGTTCTCGCCGAGTCCCTTTGAGCGCTTTATGTCGTAATCATCCTTGTCCTTTGAAAGGCCGTCGGCGGTGAGCGACGATACTATCTCGTCTTTATCGCCGTCGGTATAGGCGAAATGCTTTTCGCCCTTTCTCTTTCCCTTGGTGATCGTTATTTCGTAGAGCGGCGATTCTGCGATATACACCTTTCCGACCTCTATAAGCGTCGGCATCAGACGGTATATCATCGTCAGAAGCAGCGTCCTTATATGGAATCCGTCAACGTCGGCGTCAGTGCAGATTATGACCTTGTCCCAGCGCAGATTGTCGAGATCGAAGCTGTCGAGATTCTTGTTGTGAGCCGATTTTATCTCAACGCCGCAGCCCAGTACCTTTATGAGGTCTACTATGACGTCGCTTTTGAATATCTTCGGATAGTCCGCCTTTAAGCAGTTCAGTATCTTTCCGCGTATCGGCATTATCGCCTGGAACGACGCGTCGCGCGCCAGCTTGCATGAGCCCAGCGCCGAATCACCCTCCACGATGTATACCTCGCGCTTAGTAACGTCCTTGCTTCGGCAGTCGACGAATTTTTCGACTCTGTTGGTCACATCCATTGAGCCGGTGAGCTTTTTCTTTATGTCAATCCTTGCTCTTTCAGCGTTCTCGCGGCTCCTTTTGTTTACAAGCACCTGGTTTGAGATCTTTTCCGCGTCTGCCTTGTTCTCGATAAAGTACACCTCGAGCTGGTGGCGCAGGAATTCCGTCATCGCGTCCTGGATGAACTTGTTGTTTATAGCCTTCTTTGTCTGGTTCTCGTAGCTCGTCTGTGTGGAGAACGAGTTTATCACGAGCGCGAGACAGTCCGCGACATCGCCGAAGGTTATCTTTGACTCGTTTTTGTTGTATTTACCGTTTTGTTTAAGGTACTGGTCTATCGAGTATACGAAGGCGTTCCTCACAGCCTTGTCGGGTGAGCCGCCGTGCTCGAGAAAGCTTGAGTTATGGTAGTATTCAAGCATGTTCACACGGTTCGAGAAACAGAAGGCTATCTGCATTTTCATCTTATAGTCGTCCTTGTCCTCGCGGTCGCGGCCCTCTCGCTCGCATTCCCAGGACTCAACCGTTGTGAGCGCGTCGTCTCCTACCGCCTCGCTGAGGTAATCCACTATACCGTGCTCATAGTAATATTCGGTCTTTTCCATTCCGTTGGGGGTCTCGTCATAGAGAACAAATCTGAGCCCCGCGTTTACCATTGCCTGCTTGTTCAGTATATCCTTGTAGAACTCTATCGGGATATTTATATCGGTGAAAACCTCGGTGTCAGGCTTCCAGCGCTGTACTGTTCCGGTATTTGCGGTGCGCACCGGCTCTTTTTTGAGTCCGCCGATATTTTTCCCTTTTTCAAAATGCAGGGTGTAGCGTGTTTTGTCACGTATCACCTCAACATCCATGTACTCCGACGAATACTGCGTGGCACAGGCTCCGAGTCCGTTGAGACCGAGACTGTATTCATACATACCGCCCTTGTTGTTCTCGTATTTTCCGCCGGCGTAAAGCTCGCAGTAGACGAGCTCCCAGTTATAGCATTTTTCCGATTCGTTGTAGTCGAGCGGGACGCCGCGGCCGTGGTCGCGCACCTCTATCGAGTTGTCGGCAAAACGCGTGACTTCGATGAGATCGCCGTATCCCTCGCGGGCCTCGTCTATGGAGTTTGACAGGATCTCGAAGAAGGAATGCTCGCATCCTTCAAGACCGTCCGAGCCGAAGATGACCGCGGGACGAAGTCTTACACGCTCCTCGTCCTTCAGCTTGATTATGGATTCATTGCTGTATTCATCCTTTTTTGGCATTGCTATCTACCTTTCGATCAATAGTATAGTCTGCGCGTCGTATAAACGCACATATCCCGCTAATATTTTATACTAAAATGAGTGATTTGTCAAATGTAAATTTTGGGATAGAGGTTCGGACACGATATGTTAACAATTAATTAAAAAAATCTTGATTTTTATATGCGGCTGTGATATACTGGTTATCGGATCAAAACAAAAGGAGGATCAGGATAATGAAAAACAAGGTAACGGCTGTCGTGGCAGCGCTGGCTGTCGCATGCCCTCTTTGCGCGTTTGCAGCTGAGGGAGAGGCGGCGGACAGAGTGGAGATCGATTTTGCCGTAGGGGACAACGTGCTCATGGTAAACGGAGAGCCGCTCGAGGTAACTGCGCCTTACGTTGTGGGCGAGGGTACAACGCTCGTTCCCGTAAGGGTAATAACCGAGGCTTTCGGAGCTGACGTGGGATGGGACGGAGACACACAGACCGTAACACTCGATTATCCCGGCGTGAGTATAACGCTCAGGATAGGTTCAGCCGAGGCTCAAGTGAACGATCATACCGAACAGCTTGCCGCCGCGCCGGAGCTTTATGAGGGTGTGACGATGGTGCCTTTAAGATTCATAAGCGAGACGTTTGACGCGTCGGTGAACTGGGACAGCGAAACAAGCAGGATAACGGTTGTAAAGGAGCCGCACGAGGAACAGGCGCAGATCCAAGCCGGTACCGACAAGGCGTATGTCGGTGACAGCTATTACGGCTGGTCGATGAAGAACCCGACCATAATGGAGATGGAAGACCGCAGTTTTGACGGAAGAGAGACATTTTTTGCGAATGAGAGCGGAGGCATAGCGATAGCCATAGCGGAGATGGACGAGGATGATACGGCTGACGACGTCTATAACAGTACAAGAGCTCTCGTGGGAAACATGACTATATCGATAGCCGACAGGAGCACAGATGAGAATGGGAATACGATGATCCATTTCAGAGCGAAGAATAATGAGACGACATATGATCTTCTGGCGGCGATAAAGAGCGGCGAGCTGTACACGGTCATGACGATCTGCAACAATGACGCGGCGGATATGGAAGATATAATGGACATCGCGTCCAGTTTTTCCGTTTCGGCGCGGGATGACATGTATGATATGTCGAATATAGAAAATGGCAGCAGGACGTTCACAGATGAATATATGGGAGTATCTCTGAAACTTCCGGCGGATTATTATAGCGTGGAGCTTGATTCGACTAACAGGTTCCAATTCGCAAGCAGAAACAACGAGGCCAGCTACGTTGCGCTTTCGGTATATTCCAAGAGCGACACCGTAACGGCGGAAAAGCTTGCAGCAGCGGACCGTGAGTATAATATCTCTGTAATGAACCCGTCGATCACATCTGCAACGGAGGTGGTCGATACGAAGGCTGCCGGCGTGCCGGCAAAACAGTATACTCTGACAGTGAACGGCGCAGGCACAAGAGGCAAATTCGTCATGAAGGATACATTCTTTGAGATCGGTGACTATGTGTACAATCTCGGATGTCAGACGTCTGTTGAAAGTGAGGCGGATGCCATTATCGCAAGCGTTTCCGCGGAGAAACTCGACGCGGGAAGCGTCGGGACTATACTGAAGGATGTATCACCGGTCGGAGACAGGGATCTCGAGCTTGGCTCGGCGGAGCTGACTCTGCCGGAGGGCTGGAGCGTGATCGAAGCTTTGTCAGATTCGGACAGCGCGATCCTAACCAACGGCAATGCAAGTGTTACGGTCATGGAGCTTGACGGAGCTGATACGCAGAATATGCAGAGCTTTTTAAATGACATCTCCTCACATGACAGCTTGTGGGAGCAGTACGGCGGTGATGATACGCTTGTAACTATCGTTCCGGGGAGCGTGAAGACGGCGGAGCTCGGCGGAAGGACTTTTTATACGTCGGAGGCGCGCTTTGAGTATGAGGATATGACGATGTATGACACGTTATATGCCGCAGTGATCGGCAATAAGGGGTACTTATTCAACTACAGCCGCCTGGATGTATATTACGGCGGAGCGTATGATGAAGCAGCCGAGGCGATAGTCTCGAGCTTGAAATAAATTCTGGTTTTGCAGCGGATGATGACTGCCGGGATCGAACGGTCCGGGCGGTCATTTTTTTGTTTTCAGACTTTTAAAAGTCTGTTCACAGTGTGCGGTGACCGTTTTTGTGCAAAGTTTATGTTAATTACCGTATGCGGTGTACACTTATTTGCAAAGTGAGGAATTTCGAAAATAGGTCTTGTTTTATGCGGGCAGATATGATATAATATGTGCGATACGCGCCGATAGAAACACCCGCTGCGGCGCGCTTGATATAGGGTAGATACGAATTGTTTATATTTGAGGGATAAGATGAACAGTGCATATGTTTATTTGCAGTTATACAGATTGTTTGATGAAAATACGCCCATACCGGCTGACTGCGGAAAGCTTTGTTCCGCGGCATGCTGCAGCGGCGACGACGCGGGAATGTTTCTTTTCCCGGGCGAGGCAGAGGTGTATAAGCTCCTGAGACCGGAGGGGTTTAAGATAGAGCTGTCAGATCTTGAATATGACGATAACGGGAAGCGCAGGAGGACACCGATACTTTTCTGTGAAGGCAGCTGCGACAGGTATGAAAGACCGCTGGCATGCAGGATATTCCCGCTTACACCGGTTCTGGACGATAAAGGAAGAATAGATATAATAGTTGACCCCAGGGCAAAAAGTGTTTGCCCGCTCGCAAAGACGATGCGTGTCGGCGAATTTGACAGCGGGTTCGTTCGGGCTGTAAGACGCTCGTTCCTGCTGCTTTCGAAGAACAGGCATGTGAGGGCTTTTTTGGAAGAATACACGAAATATATTAACGAGTTCAACAGATTTTTCGGATGAATTTCAGAGTTATCAATGAAAGGAAGGACGATCGATGGGCTTCTTGAGAAAGAAAAAGAACAGAGGACAGGAAGAATTCAGTGAAGAGTATGCGGGTGAGGAGATCACCGAAGCGGCAGAAGATGAAGAGATCGATTATATAGATGATGAAGAGGATGATTTTTCGCCTGCAAGGCATGTGAAAAAGGCGGAGCGCAGCGAGTTTCGTGCCGCCGCAGACGCGAATGCGGCTGAAACGATCGCGGAGCGGGAGAGCGCGGATGAGGGCAGCTTTGAGCCTTTGAATGAGAGCGGCGAACAGGATATCGCGGAGACTGAGAATGAGGCTGCGGAGGAAGAAGCTTCGGAGCGCGATAGCGGCAGCGGATTTGACGATGTTGACGATTTCGGAGAATACAGCGCCGGTCATGATGAGACCGATAACGAGGAGAGCGGCGATGATACGGCTGAGGATGACGAGGAGCTTGCGGTGCCGGAGAAGAAGAAAAGAAGAGGCGTTAACAAAAAGGTATTGAAGGGTATCGGGATAGGCGCCGGTGTGGTCGTCGGAGCATGTCTTTGCGTATATGTATACGCGTGTGCGACGGTGCCGAAGGATGCGATAATGAAGAACGTGTTCATCGAAGGGATCGATGTGAGCGGTCTGACGCGTGAGGAGGCTGTCGAAAAGCTCCAGTCGGCTGCGCTTCTTGACGATACCAAGATAACGCTGCGCTGCAGCTCGCAGACGTTTGAGATAAACGGCGCCGATGTAGGTCTTTCCGCGAGGATCGATGAGACCGTTGATAAGGCGATGCGCTACGGAAAGACGGGAAATATACTGGTAGATGGCTTTGCAAATACGCTTCAGCTCATGTCGCAGAAGGAGATAGTGCCGGACGCGGAGGCGGACGAGGCGGTAATAAGAGAAAAGCTGGTAGAGTTCGGGCGTCAGATATACGGCGAGCGCGTTGAGCATTCGCTGGAGTTCGGCGATGGTGTAGTTATTGCAACGCCGGGAAAAACAGGCTTCGATAATAATACCGATACGGCATATGAGGAGGTAAAGGCGGCTCTTAACAACGAGCAGTTTACCGATATAGATGTTACGCTGAATGCCGGTCCGCCGGAGGCTCTCACTGTGGAACGTGTCGACGGCTTTACATATTGTGATCCGATCGATGCGTACTACAGCTACAGCGGAAACGAAGTGATGGTGATAAAAGAGGTCCCGGGACGCTACATAAACCGTGACGAGGTCGCAAACCTCGTGACACAGGTGTATGAGGGCGGACCGAAGGTCAACATACCGTATTACGCTTCGACTGCGGCGGTGACGGCGGATGTTCTGCAGGCTAAGCTCTTCAACGCGACGATCGCATCGTATTCAACGAGCTACGGTTCTTCGAATTCGAACAGACGCGCGAATATCGCGCGTGCCGCGAGCCAGATAAACGGCGTGGTCCTTGCTCCGGGGCAGGTATTCTCGTTCAACGACACTGTCGGACCGCGAACGGTGGCTAATGGGTTCTATACCGCAAAGGAATATGTAAACGGTGAAACTGTTGACGGTATAGGCGGAGGAACGTGTCAGGTTAGTTCGACGCTTTACAATGCCGTGCTTTATTCGGATCTCTCGATAGTTTCGAGAACGAATCACATGTTCCCGGTAGGCTACTGCCCGAACGGACAGGACGCTACGGTCGCGGATTCGGGCGTTGACTTCAAGTTCATGAACAGCATGGATTATCCGATAAAGATCTCGGCAGTGACAAGCGGCGCCACGATAACGGTGAGCATCATAGGCACGCAGCGCGACGTGCCGCGTACGGTAAAGATCGAGAATACGTCAAAGGCTGTGGGAGAGGACACTTTGGTGCATTCGGTGAGGTATGTATACGATCCTGCCGGCAATCTTATAAGCAGCGATGATCTGGGCAACAGCTACTATATGGCACATTAAGACGATGGGCTGCCGTTTTTGGCGCGGATCATAGTCCCGGTCCATGGATCAAACGGCTCTCGTGAAGAGTTGAGAGGTGCGTAAATTTGTTAATTTAAGCTAAATTGCAGACGAAATTCACGTTAATTTATGCAAGTTAGCTATTGCAATCGGCACGATTATGTGGTATTATATTATATATTAAGTGCAGCAACGGCGCTGTGCGCTCAGGGATGATGCATCCTTTTGAGTGCGCGGCGCTTTTTTATTTCGAATTTTGCGGCGGTCTGAGACGCCGGGGAAAGGATGAGATTCTTATGGTAGATGAAAAGCTTACAGCGCATCTGGCCGAGCTCTCGAAGCTTGAGTTCACCGATGCGGAGCTTGCCGAAATGACAAAGGACATGACGGATATAATCGGTCTTATGGATAAGGTATGCGGATTTGACGGAAGCGTAAAGCCGTACACGCTTGATCCCGTGGATTACAATGAGCTGCGCTGCGACGAGCATGCGGAGTCGTATCCGAACGGGGAGATACTCGGGAATGCCAAGAATGTAAAGAATGACAGCTTTGTGGTCCCGAAGGTAGTTTAAGGAGGTAAGGCCGGATGAGATTAAGTGAGATGCGGAAAAAGCTCGACAGCGGCGAGATAGGCGCGGTAGAGCTTGCGAAGGAATATATAGACAGGATAGAACGGATCGACGGCGGAATAAACAGCTATATAACGGTGTGCCGTGAGGAGGCGCTGCGCGGCGCTGAGGCGGCGCAGAAGCTGATAGACGCCGGCGGATCAAAGCCGATGACAGGTATACCGCTGTCGGTAAAGGATAATATATGCACGAAGGATGTAAAAACTACATGTGCATCGAAGATGCTTGAGGATTTTGTGCCGGTATATGACGCATATGCTGTAGAAAGGCTTAAAAACGAAGGCTTTGTGATGCTCGGGAAGACGAACATGGATGAGTTCGCGATGGGCGGTTCGTCGCAGACCTCGTATTTCGGCGGACCGAAAAATCCATACAACACCGAATGTGTAACTGGCGGTTCTTCGGGCGGAGCTGCGGCGTCCGTGGCGGCGGGGCTTTGCGCTGCTGCTCTCGGCTCTGATACGGGCGGTTCGGTGCGTCAGCCAAGCGCGTTCTGTGGTGTTACGGGGCTTAAGCCGACGTACGGTACAGTTTCCAGATGGGGACTTATAGCGTTTGCGTCGTCGCTCGATCAGATAGGCGTTATAGGCACGTCGGCGGAGGATACCGGCTATGTGCTGGATTCGATATACGGAAAAGACGCGAATGATGCCACGAGCTCAGCTCTTTCAAAGGGCGGTTATACGTCGCTTGTCGGCTCGGATATATCGGGGCTTAAGATCGGTGTCCCGAAGGAGTTTTTTAACGGCTGTTCGGATGAGGTAAAAGAGGCGGTCATGAAGGCGGCGGATTATTACAGGTCGATAGGCTGCGAGGTGAAGGAGTGCTCGCTCCCGTCGCTTGAATATGCCGTTTCGGCATATTATCTCATCTCATCTGCGGAGGCGGCGTCTAATCTTTCGAGGTTTGACGGCATCAAGTACGGATACCGCTCCGGGCTGGGCGAGGATTACAACGCTCTCATAAAGAATTCGCGCCGCGAGGGCTTCGGCAGGGAGGTAAAGCGCAGGATAATGCTTGGAAACTATGCGCTATGCTCGGGCTATTACGACGCTTATTACAACAATGCGCGCCGCATACGCACGAAGATAAGGCAGGAGTATTCGGATATATTTAAGGATTGTGACGTAATACTGACGCCGACGGCGCCGACTCCGGCATACAGGATAGGTGAGCAGGAGAATGATCCGGTAAAGATGTATCTTGCGGATATATGCACCGTAACGGTAAATATCGCCGGACTCCCCGCGATATCCGCGACATGCGGCTACAGCGCCGAGGGGATGCCCATAGGCATGAGCCTTACCGGCAGGGCGTTTGACGAAAAGACGATAATAGCGGTATGCGACAGATTTGAAAGAGACCACGAGAGGAGGGAGTGTGTGCTATGAGATATCAGCCTGTGATCGGACTTGAGATACACTGTGAGCTGCTGACGGATTCAAAGGTGTTCTGCACCTGCGCGAATGAGTTCGGAGGCGGAGAGAACACGCGTGTCTGCCCGAGGTGCTCGGGTATGCCGGGAACACTCCCGCTTCTTAATCAAGGCGCGGTGAGGCTTGCGGCAAAGGCGGGTTTTGCAACGAATTGTACAGTGAATAACTACAGCGCGTTTGACAGAAAGAATTATTTTTATCCCGATCTGCCCAAGGCGTATCAGATCACGCAGTTCGAGCATCCGATCTGCACCGACGGATATATAGACGTTGTCGGAGGCAAGCGGATAAGGATAAACAGGATACACATCGAGGAGGACGCGGGAAAGCTCGTCCATGATGATTACGAGGGCGTTTCACTGGCGGACTACAACCGCTGCGGAGTGCCGCTCATAGAGATAGTGACGGAGCCTGATTTCCGTTCCGTTGAGGAGGTACAGGATTTCGTAACGCAGATAGCGCAGCGGCTGAGATATGCGGACGTCTGCGACGCAAGGATGGAGCAGGGCTCGCTGAGAGTTGACGTAAATATCTCTATAATGCCTTACGGTTCCGACGAGTTCGGAACGAGGGCGGAGATAAAGAACCTGAACTCGGTAAAATCCATAGGCAGGGCGATAGAGTATGAGATACAGCGCCAGTCGGAGATACTTGACGCGGGCGGCAAGGTAGTACAGGAGACGAGGCGTTATAATGAGAACCATGACGACACAAAGGCGCTCCGCTCAAAGGAGGAGGCGCACGACTACAGGTATTTCCCGGAGCCTGATATCCCGCCGGTGCTCTTTACCGACGAGGAGATCGAGGCGATACGCGCCGAGATGCCTGAGCTGCCGCATGAGCGTTTCAAACGCTACACAGAGGAGTATGGGCTCCCGGCTGATGATGCTAAGCTCATAACAGCGCAGAAGGAGTTTTCGGACTTTTACGATGCAGCCGCGGCGTTAACGAAAGAATACCGAGGAGTGTCAAATCTCATGCTCGGCGAGGTGAGCCATCTCTTGAATGAGACCGGAGCGGACATAACCGCGGTGCGGTTCAGTCCGGCGGATGTTGCAAAGACGGCTGAGCTTGCCGCGGCGGGCACTGTGTCGAAAGGTTCGGCAAAGGAGATAATAACGATACTCTTTGAAAACGGCGGTGATCCGGAGAAGATCGCCGAGGAGCACGGATTTATAATGAGCAATGACGCGTCGGAGATGGATGCGGTCATAGATGAGGTACTGAAGGCGAATGCCGACGTGGTAGAGAAGTACAGGAACGGTAATGCAAAGCTGTTCGGCTTTATCATGGGTCAGGCGATAAAGGCATGCGGCAAGGGTGCGAACCCTGCTATGATAAAGGAGATACTCGGCAAAAAGCTTCAATAATAAATAAACGGCGCAACGCGCCTGAAAGGATAGATGGATATGCAGCAGATAGACGGACAGTCGCTCGTGAGGGAAGTGACGGTGAGCGACCTGGCGGAAGCCGTAGGGAAGGAAATAACGTTCTGCGCGTGTGTGCACAAGCTGCGCAGAATGTCGGGATTTGTGTTTGTGATCCTGAGAACGGGCAGATATGTATTCCAGTCGGTGTATTCGCCCGAAGCATGCCCCGATGCTCTCGATGGCATTTGCGAGGGGGCATATGTGGAGATAACCGGTTTCGTAAAGGAGGAACCGCGTGCAAATTACGGGTACGAGATAACGCTTAGTGCAATAAAGCTGCTCTCGCGTCCGAAGGAGGAGTATCCGCTCCATGTTTCGGACAGAGTGCTTGGCTGCACGCTCGATACAAACCTTTCGCACCGCAGTGTGGCACTGCGCCATCCGAAGGAGCGAGCGGTGTTCAGGATCGCGGAGGGAGTGGTTTCGGGTTTTCGTGAATTTATGCTCTCGCAGAATTTCACCGAGATACACACACCGAAGATATGTGCCGCGGCTGCTGAGGGCGGAGCAAACATATTCAAGCTCAAATATTTCGGACAGGATGCCGTTCTGGCGCAGAGCCCGCAGTTTTACAAGCAGACCTGTGTGGCGTTTTTCGACAGAGTGTTTGAGATCGCGCCGGTGTACAGAGCCGAAAAGCACAACAGCGCAAGACATCTTAACGAATATATAGGACTCGATTTTGAGATGGGCTTTATAAAGGATATGACCGATGTCATGCAGATGGAAACGGCAATGCTCCGTCATGTCATGGGATATATTTCGGAGAATTACAAGCCTGAGCTCGAGCTCCTTGGCGCAAAGCTTCCGGAGGTGGGTGATATCCCTGCGGTAACGTTCTTTGAGGCGCTCGATATATTGGGCAAGTCAAGGAATCAGTTCGACCTCGACCCGACGGACGAAGTCAAGCTCTGCGAGTACGCAAAGGAGAAATACGGCAGCGAGTTTATATTTGTGACGAAGTTCCCGGGCATGAAGCGTCCGTTCTATGCGATGGATTCGAAGGATGATCCGAAGCTTGCCGAAAGCTTCGACCTTCTGTTCAGAGGCCTTGAGATAACAACAGGCGGACAGAGGATACACGATTACGATGAACAGGTGGCGAAGCTCGAGCGCTACGGCATAGCGCCGGAGGAGCTTGAAAGCTATCTCTCGATACACAAATACGGGATGCCCCCGCACGGCGGCTTGGGCATAGGTCTTGAGCGAGTGGTAATGAAGCTTCTTGATCTTGACAACATAAGGCAGTCGTCTCTGTTCCCGCGCGACATGCACCATTTGGATCCGTGATATATCAGGGGGTGCAGCAAAACGTGGGCAGCATGAATAGCTGCTTGACAAAAATAATGTCCGGTAGTATAATTACTATAAACGACTATAGTACAAGCAGCTTTTAAGCGGGTGTTTATAAGCGAAGCGGTGATCGCATAAGAAAACGGATGCAGGAGGGCGAAAAATGGGCGTGTATCTCAATCCCAAAAACAAGGGGTTCCGCACAGCGCTGAATTCGCGTATATATGTGGATAAGACCGGACTTATCGGGCTTACCAATGCGGCAATAAACACACAGCAGAAATATCTGTGTATAAGCAGACCAAGAAGGTTCGGCAAAACTATGGCTGCGAATATGCTCACAGCATATTACAGCAAGAGTGAGGATTCGCGGAGTCTTTTTAAAGGACTCAAAATAGAGAAAGAGCCTTCGTTTGAACAGCATCTCAACAAGCATAATGTCATATTCATGAATATACAAAGATTTTTGTCCGGAGCCGGCAGCGCGTATGCTGTGACCGAATATATAAATGACAGGCTGCTCGCGGAACTCAGAAAGGAGTACGGAAGCTATATAGATGAGACAGAAAAATCTTTGTCGCAGGCTCTTGAAGCGCTCTATGCTGAGACGGAGGAGGAATTTATATTTATAGTTGACGAATGGGACTGCATCTTTCGTGAGAAGGAGACGGACAGCAGGTCTCAGGAACGGTATCTGGATTTTTTGCGGAATCTGTTCAAGGATCAGGATTATGTAAGTCTCGTGTATATGACGGGCATACTTCCCATAAAGAAGTACGGAACACATTCGGCTATAAATTTCCGTGAGATCTCAATGACGAACACGGAGGAGTTTGCCGAGTATGTGGGCTTTACCGAATCGGAGGTAAAGGCGCTGTGTGAGCAATATGAGATGGACTTCGATGAGATGTGCCGTTGGTATGACGGATATGATCTTAGGAATGCCGGGCATATATACAATCCGAAGTCGGTTGTGGATTCTATGCTGACAGGGGAGTATAAAAGCTTCTGGACGAGCACTGAGACATATGAGGCGCTTAAACGGTATATAGACATGGATTTTGACGGTCTGAGGCAGTCGGTAACGGAAATGCTGGGCGGCGGGAGCTGCCGTATAGACACGCTTACGTTCAACAACGACATGAACAGCTTTAACAGCAGAGACGACATCCTGACTTTACTGGTGCATTTGGGTTACCTGGCATACGATGCCGATACATCATCGGTATCGATCCCCAATGAAGAAGTGAGAGATGAATTTGCACGATCGATTAAAAGCAGCAAATGGGATGGGGTAATAAGGGCGGTGTCCGGTTCTGACAAGCTGTTGGATGCGACTTTGAACGGAGATGAAGAAGCCGTAGCGGCGGCGATAGACGAGGCGCATTCCGATACCGTGTCTATTTTGCAGTATAATAATGAAAATGCTCTGAGCTGTGTCATCTCGCTGGCGTATTACAGCGCGAGGCAGTTTTATACACTTCAAAGGGAATGTCCTGCGGGAAAAGGCTTTGCGGATATTGTATTCATGCCGAGGAAAAAGACTGACAAGCCTGCAATGATAGTTGAGCTGAAGTGGAACGCTTCGGCAGAGGGGGCTATCGAACAAATAGAAAACAGGGAATACATAAAGGCGCTTAAGGATTACCGGGGCGCGGTATTGCTTGTGGGGATAAATTATGACAAAGCTGCAAAGAAACATCGATGCAGGATAAAGAAAGTGATAATATAGAATTTTTGGGGAGCTGTTGGTATTTTGCTGCAGCTTCTTTTTTTGAAGAAAATATATTGACAAAATGCATATACCATGATATACTATATACATAGAAGTTCTATGCAAGGAGGGCAAAATGGATAAGGAGCTTATAAAAGGGAGCACTGCGGTGCTCGTGCTTACACTTTTGAGTGAAAAAGATATGTATGGCTATGAGATCATAAGTTCTATGAAAAAGAGGTCGGATAATATCTTTTCAATGAAAGAGGGATCTCTGTATCCAATGCTTCATTCTCTTGAGAAGAATGACGCTGTCGAGTCATACTGGGTCGATACGCCGGAAGGGCGGCGGCGAAAGTATTACAGGATCACCGGGGAAGGCAGAAATATGCTTGAGATTAAAAGGAAAGAATGGAATATATTTTCAAAACTCATGAACAGTATTATTAACGGTTCGGAAGGAGAAATATGCTATGAATAAGGATGAATTTCTTGATAAGGTAATCGGAGCTGTAAAGTACAGAGGTGTTCACAAATATCTCCGTGAAGAATTGTCGGCGCATATTGACGAGGCGGCTGAATGTTATGAGAGAGAAGGTCTTGATCGTGGATCGGCGTTGCAAAAAGCGGCTCTTGATATGGGAGATCCGGTGAGTCTGGGAGCCGCGTTCAACAAGGAGTACAGAATGCCGTTTAACAGCCGTTACGGACTGGGTATCTGGAGCTGTATTTCAACATGCGTTATATATTTCTTGATATATCCTATAACGGTTATGCTTAATAACAGAGATATTCCCGGTATCGCGCCTTTGCCGCTTATCGCTGCGATATTCATATTATTTGCATTGGCGAATTATATGATCCTGCGGAGAGGACATTTGATGCCATCGACTTGTGATGTACGTGATATTGTAATAGGTTTCTTTTGCGGAGCTGTATTATCTCTGGTAGTTCTGTTCGGTTGGTCCGTATTTAACGAGTTTGGATATTATCCATATGCAGATGGGATTGAAATATTATTTTTGAGACCGGTGCATTATTTAGGGAGCGAGATCAGATTTTTCGGCGACGAAATGCTGATATTGCTGTTCTGGCTGGCAATATATCTGGTATCTTGCAAGGTAAACACAAAGGCAAAAGGATTTGAATTCGTTGTTAATCTGGGCGACAGTGTGTATCCTCATTATGTGGATTCGGGAAGAGTGTAATACATGACGACAGCTGCGAAATGTAGGGTGTGTGAGACGGATATCACCGCATTTGATGGTGTGAGCCTTTTCTTTAAGGAACAAATAAAGCCGTAGATGATAATATAAATCAGGCAGTCAAACCCCTTTGGCTGCCGGTTTATCTGCTTTGTTTTGTGGTATTCAGCGTAGAAATAAGTATCTTTTTGATCTCAAGACAGTCGTTTATAAGCGATTTTCCTTCGGTTTCGGAGAGATATTCAGACAGGATCAATAGCCGCAACCAATACTCGGTTTCTGCTGTTTCCTTTAACGAAATATGCAGTTTAGATACAAAATCAGCCTTACTTATGCCGTATACCGCTTCGTTTGCGTTTGCGCCAATAGATGTGCCGCTGCGCAGAATCTGCTTTGAAATGACCGATTCGTGCTTTTCTTTTGTAAGATATTTATGGAGTTTTACGATGCGGGCTGCGAAATACAGTGATTTGGTGAGAAGAATGTTATCATGAACCATAGTGAGAATCCTTTCTTTAAAGAATAAATAAAAAAGAATAAAGAATAAATAAAGCGACAGATAATGATATTTATTATCTATTATTTATTCTTTATTCTCTATTATTTTAGACAGCTAAATAACTCTTTGGCTGACGCTTTTGGTGGGAGAGGGTGGATTCGAACCACCGAAGCTATAAGCAGCAGATTTACAGTCTGTCCCCTTTGGCCACTCGGGAACTCTCCCATATTATCGGGACAAGCAACGCTTGTCCCTCTTTTGGAGCTGGTGATGGGACTCGAACCCGCGACCTGCTGATTACAAATCAGCTGCTCTACCAATTGAGCTACACCAGCATTATGGTGGGAGTTACAGGGCTCGAACCTGTGACCCTCTGCTTGTAAGGCAGATGCTCTCCCAGCTGAGCTAAACTCCCGTGTTTTGATCGTCATTGGTCGGGATGACAGGATTCGAACCTGCGGCCCTCTGGTCCCAAACCAGATGCGCTACCAAACTGCGCTACATCCCGTGGTTCTCATTTTTTCTAACCTATCGCCTGACGACTTGTTTATGATACCATAACAGTGCGATAATTGCAAATCGAAAAATGCTCGAAAAACAAATATAATCGATATTATACTTTAAAATACTTTGATTATCTCTTATATATAAAGAAAATCGCATTTTTTGAAATTATTTTTCCTTTTCTGCCTTAAATATCGCTCTTATGCAAAAAATCGTAATTATCGTCAGCAAAAATGCACCTGCGATGCCGCAGAAACGATAGGCGGTATTTACAAGTCTGCCAAAACCTGCTCCGGAGAGCAGATATGCGATCGACGTAACTGCAAATACGGGAAGCGGCTTTTTGTCAAATCCGAATGATTCGGCTATGCTCCCGCCGGATGAGAGCAGGGTGGTAATGATAGCGCCTGCGAGCATGACGTAATAGAAGGCGCCCAATGCTGAGTTCTGACGGTATGCGAGCGTCAGCATTGGGAACTCGCCCAGATCCACCTTATGCGCGTAGATACTTAATATCCCGTACATCAGCGCCGTCATCACAAACAATGCCGCGGCTGATGATCCGCTTACCGCCGCTGCGGCGCGTCCGGAGCCGAGCCGCGAGCCCAGAACAGCCATCACAGGTGTGAGTGATATCAGGTTATAGCCGGAATAGATATACGAATCCGAGAGAGCGGATACGGCTTGTGAGAATGCGTGATGCTCTCTGTAGCGAAGTATGTACATACAGCAGGCTATTATTCCTACGGTCAGTATCACTCCGAGGATGCCGTTTATATTGAATACGCCGTCGGCGCCGCGGCAGAGCAGCAGGGCACAAAAAATGGCGCAGATCAGAGCGCACAGGGGCTGTGACAGAGGCGTGATCATCGCTCCGATCCCGCCGGCGGCGGAGATCATTACGGCATAGACGGCAAAAGCGAATATCCCTATGGAGTATTTTATTGTGTTACGAAGCGCGCGGTGCGGAAAGATGTCTAGAAATCCGTCAAAGGTGAGTATGCCGAGCTTTTTGCAGGCACACATCACGGAAAATGAGAACACAGCAAAGACTGCGGCAAAAATGACGATGCCCGGAAAACCGAGCTTTCCGAATCGTACAAAGTAGCACATTATCTCCTGTCCCGATGCAAAGCCCGCGCCGATCACCGCGGCAATAAACGAATATGAGGCAATAATTATCTGTTTCAAACACAACACCCCCTTTTTCAGCTTATGATGCGAAAAGAAAAATATGATCAAATTTGAAAATGAGAGCTGAGTGCCGGCAGTGTGTCGATTTTGAATATAAAAAGAGAACAGATAAAGCACCGATGCCGGTATCTGTTATCTGTTCTCTTTTATCTGCTGTGTTAGCCGTGCATCGGGGTGATGCGCGGAGTGTTCGTTACTGTGCCTTTTCTATCTTGACAACGGTAAATTTCACTGAGCCTGCAGGGGTGTCCGCCTCTACCTCGTCGCCTACGGATCGGTTAAGACATGCCGCGCCTATCGGTGATTCGTACGAGAGCTTGTTCTGCGTCGGATCAGCCTCTGATGAGCCGACTATGGTGTATGTGTGTTCGCCCGCCATGCCGAACTGCTCGGCGATGTCGCCATGGAAATTGACCGTGACCATCTTTCCTACGGTAACCTGATCGTTTGATTCGATCTCAACGACCTTAGCGTATTTGAGCATGTGCTCGATCTGGCTTATACGTGCCTCGACCTCGGCCTGCTCGTCCTTTGCGGCGTCGTATTCGGCGTTCTCCGAGAGGTCACCGAACGAGCGTGCTTCCTTGATCTTTTCGGAAACTTCCTTTCTCGTCACACTTACGAGTCTGTCAAGCTCTTCCTCAAGCTTTGCCTTACCTTCGACGGTAAGGATATATTCCTTGCTTTCAGCCATTTTCATCATAACCTTTCAAAAATGTAATCATGGATTTATTATACAGACTTTTTTCTGAATTGTCAACAGTTTTACGGGTAAAATATTTTCGGAGGTGTGTTTCTTATGTATACGGAAAAATCGGTGGAACTGAAGTCTGACTTTTACAGCAGGTACGGGACATCGTCGGGAGTGCTGTATTTTGAGCGTGTCGGACTTCCGTTCGTTTTTTTGAGAGGCGCGAAGTCTGTGCTTGCATTTTCGGCGGCGTGCGGAGTGAGAGCGTACGGCAGACGCTGCGGCGATGTTATAAAGGTGCTTGATGCGGATTCAAATGTCTGCGATGTGAGGTTTGCCGGCAGCGGCGAGGGAGCACAAATATTGTATAAGACCGATATAGCCGGTTTCGGCAAGTCCGGGGAGACCGTTTCGTACGCCGTGCGCAAGCTTATGGCGAGGATGGGTGTGGGCGGGCGTTTTTCCGCGGACGAGAGCGCCTGCGCATTTTGTGATGCCTACGGCAGCGGAGGCTGGTGTGCGTATCTTGACGGCGGCAGACCGGTGAGCGTGCCGCTGCCGCTTACGGATCACAATATTATCGTAATACGTGTGCGTAAAAACGGAGGACGCCGCGCGGATGCCGAAAGTGTAAGCTGTTTCGAAGCGGGTGAGGACAGACGCGCCGAGGCTGCCGCGGCAGGGCTCAGAGATTGCAGACCGGAGATCCTTTTCAACATGATGAACGAATCGCAGAATGCGCTTGAGCGGCTGCTGCCGGTTTCATCGGAGGCTCGGGCAGCCGTGGCGGCAGCGAGGGAGACTGACGGAGTAAGGGCGGCACGGATATGCGGAAGCGGTGTGATGTGCGTGACGGATAAGGAAAAAACGGACAGTGCGGTGCATATGATAAGAGAAAGGTTCGGGCGTGAAGCAGGATATTATGCCGGGATAGTCGTTATAAAATAAAAATACATGTTTTTTTCATAAAGCTATGGACTTCTTTTGAAAGTGCTGATATAATTATCGGGAGAAGTACAGCCGCAGTGCGGCAGGAGACGGAGGGGATATTCCGGTATGATCAGGAAATTGAGAGAGAAGACGGAGGCGCTGGCGGCGCGTTTTATAAAAAAGCAGGTCCGCAGGACCCCAAGAACGGTCGAGTTTGTAAGGATGACTGCGGAATTTATACATGATATGGGAAAGGACAATGTAGGACTGTATGCCGCACAGTCGGCTTTTTTTACCATGCTGTCAGCTGTCCCGTTTCTGATGCTTGTGCTGCTCTGCCTTAAATATTTTGTGGACGTGAACGTTGCCGAGATAACCATGCCGATACGCCGCGCGTTCCCGGAGGTCGTGTCATCGTATATATCGAAGCTGATCTCAGAGGTGTTCTACCGTTCGCAGTCGGTGGCGTTGCTGTCCGCGGCTGTAATAACGATACTATGGTCGTCGTCGCGCGGTACGATGGCGATCTACAGCGGACTAAATACGATCTTCGGATATACATCAACGCATAACTGGCTTTTTTCGCGTATTGCTTCCTTTTTTTATAATATCATGCTGGTCGCGGTGATCGTGGCATCGATTGGAGTGCTCGTGTTCGGGAATACGCTGATATCCTTTGTGGACGACAGTGAGTTCGTGATTGCTCACTATCTGATTCTGGTGCTGTTCAGGCTGAAATTCCCGATCTTCTTCGTGCTGTTCACGCTTGGGTTTGCGGCGCTGTATACGTTTTTGCCGCAGCGGAAGACAAAATACCGTTCGCAGCTTGTCGGTGCGGCGGCGACCGCCGTGGGCTGGATAGGCTTTTCATATGTGTTTTCTCTGTACATTATGCATTATGCAAGATATTCCTTCCTCTACGGAAGCCTTACCGCGATAGTCCTTTTGGTGCTCTGGATGTATATTTGTATGTATATGCTCCTGATAGGAGCTGAGATAAACAAGCATATCGAAAGCGGATATTTTTCGAGGCTGCGGCGCAGGGTGTTCGGAAAACGCGTAAAGAGGGATAAAAACCGAATTGGGGGTTGATTTTTTCGGCATTATATTATATAATATAAACAGGGTGTTTTCGGCGTTCGTGCGCGGGGAGCGCTTGAAACTGCCCTGTTACCTATCGGCTTGGGCGCTGCCGGAAGGGCGGAGGGAAAGGCGTATGACGTACCGCTTGTTCCGCGCGATACATATGGTCATAAATACCGGCGGAGCTCTGTTATTTTAAGGAGGATGTATTTAAACAATGGACGGAGACGGTTTATCACAGTTAGGCGATAATATACCCATTATTATCTTTATGGCAGTTTGTGTGCTGCTGTCGGCTTATTTTTCGGCGACTGAGACCGCTTTTTTTTCTATGAACAAGATACGAATGAAAGCGCTTGTGAATGAGGGAAATAAAAGAGCGGAGAAGGCTCTTGATATCGCGGAAGATCTTGATTCGCTGCTTTCAACTGTGCTTATTGGCAATAACCTTGTGAACATGGCTTGTTCGTCTATGGCAACGGTTCTTTTTATAAGGCTTCTCGGACAGGATATAGGTCCCACGATCGCAACTATAGTTATCACGGCGGTTGTGCTTTTGTTTGGTGAGATAACGCCTAAGAGTGTTTCAAAAAACGCTCCGGAGAGCTTTGCTATGTTTTCGGCAAAATTTATTTCTGTGTTGATAGTTATTTTCGCTCCTATAAATTGGCTTGTGTCAAAATGGCAGAATTTTGTGTATAAAAATTTCGGTAAATCCGAGGATGATAAAGGTGTTACCGAAGAGGAGATCATCACGATGGTCGAGGAAGCTCACAGCGAAGGTGAGATAGACAGCAACGAAAGCGAGCTGATAAGAAACGCAATAGAGTTTTATGATATCGAGGTCGAGGATATCTACACGAGCCGCGTTGATCTGGTGGCTATCGAGGAAGACGATCCGAGGGATGAGATAAGCGCGCAGTTTGAGAAGGGATTTTCGCGTCTGCCTGTTTACAGGGATACGATCGACAACATAGTGGGTGTGCTGAACCAGAAAGATTTTGAAAAGTATAAATCAACTGATAAACCGATAACGGAAATGATGAGCAGTCCGATATTTGTTGTGCCGTCTCTGAAGATATCGGAGCTTCTGAAGCTCTTGCAGTCGAGAAAATCACATATGGCGATAATCCTGGACGAGTTCGGAGGAACGGTAGGTATCGTCACGCTTGAAGATATTATCGAGGAGCTTGTCGGTGAGATATGGGATGAACACGACATAGTGGTAGAGCCGTTCGTACAGGTCGGCGAGGAAAAATACAAGGTCAACTGCGGCGCGGATCTTGACGATATGTTCAAGCTGTTCGGTATAGATGAGGAGCCGGAGGATGTTACGACTGTCGGAGGCTGGGTCGTTGAGCAGTTCGGAAGGATACCAAGAGTGGGCGAGGCATTTGATTACGGTGTGCTGCACATATATGTATCAAAGCGCGCGCCAAGAAGGCTTACAGAGGTAATAATAACAAAACGTCCCGAAGCGGAGCAGACCAAGGTGACAGAGGAAGAATAAAGGTACATAACAAGCGGCACCTCGTGCCGCTTGTCTCGGTTTAAATAATTTTTTGTTCAACGCATTAAATTGTTTGTGTTGACATTGAGTTGTATTTGTATTAAAATAAAACATGGAGAATGCGGCGGCCGTATAGACGTCGCATATGACTTTAAGAAGGAGCGGTTTTTATGTATAAGGTTATAGATGGCGGCGTATGCGCCGCTAAGGGATATAGGGCGTCTGGTATCAACTGCGGGCTTAACAGTGATAAAAACAAGAATGATCTTGCACTGCTCGTGTCGGACGTTGATGCCGATACTGCTGCCGTATATACGCAGAATAAGGTCAAGGGTGCGCCCGTGATGGTTACGAAAAGTCATATAGAAGCGTCAGGAGGCGTTTCTCGTGCGGTGGTCATGAATTCAAAGAATGCCAACACCTGTAATGCAGACGGTGAGGAGAAGGCGGAGCGTATGTGCCGTGCCGTTTCGGAAAGGCTCGGCATAGAGAATGACAAGGTCCTTGTTGCATCTACAGGTGTTATAGGACAGATACTTCCGGTGGAGCTTATCGAGAACGGCATGGACGAGCTGATCGCGGGACTCTCATATGAGGGAAATGCGGCGGCGGCAACGGCGATAATGACGACTGATACAGTGAAGAAGGAATATGCGGTCGAGTTTGAGCTGGGCGGAAAGCGCTGCGTGCTGGGAGGTATGGCGAAGGGCAGCGGTATGATCCATCCGAATATGGCTACCACACTTAATTTTATAACTACGGATGCGGCGGTATCGTCGGAGCTGCTCCAAAGGGCGCTTTCGGATATCGTCAAGGTCACATATAACTGCCTCAGTATCGATGGGGATACCTCGACCAATGATATGATAATACTTCAGGCAAACGGTCTCGCCGGAAACGGGAAGCTTGTGTCCGAGGACCAGGATTTTGAGGTGTTCAAAGGAGCTCTGTTTGTTGTGATGCGTGAGCTTACGAAAATGCTTGCCAAGGATGGCGAAGGCGCGACAAAGCTTGTGGAATGCAACGTTTCATCGGCTCCGGATAAGGATACCGCTATAATCGTCGCAAAGAGCGTTATCCGTTCGCCGCTTTTGAAGTGCGCGGTTTTCGGCGAGGATGCGAACTGGGGACGCGTGCTTTGTGCTATAGGTTATGCTGAGGCTGAGTTTGACATAACGAAGGTGGACGTTGATTTTGAGTCTGCGGCTGGAACGGTTGCTGTTTGCCGGAATGGTGCCGGAGTGGAGTTTTCCGAGGACGAGGCAAAAAAGGTATTGTCAGAGGATGAGATAAAGGTAAATGTTGCATTGAATATCGGCAGCGAAAGTGCGTCGGCTTGGGGCTGCGATCTTACATATGATTATGTGAAGATAAACGGTGATTACAGGTCGTAAGCAGAGAATGGAAGAGAAATTTATGCGTGAGGCGCTCAGACAGGCGAAAAAGGCGGCAGCGCTGGGTGAGATGCCGGTCGGAGCCGTGGTCGTTCGCGGTGATGAGATAATATCAAGAGGATACAATAGGCGTGAGACAAAGAAAAATGCTTTGCTGCATGCGGAGATAACCGCGATCGAACGCGCTTGTAAAAAGCTCGGGGGCTGGAGGCTCCCGGGGTGTGAACTGTACGTTACGCTCGAGCCGTGCCCGATGTGCGCCGGTGCCGTTCTCAATTCGCGGATAGAGCACGTGTGGTACGGCACGGACGATCCGAAATCGGGATGTGCCGGCTCTGTAATAAATTTGCTTGATATGAATTTATGTAATTACAGAACAGCCGTTACCGGAGGCATACTTCGTGAAGAGTGTGCGGCGATCATAAAGGATTTTTTTAGAGAGCTGCGTATGAGAAGTTCAAGGTGACGTTGTTAATTTTTTGTGAACTTATCGTACAGAGATTGAATTACTGAGAGATTTGGAGTATAATTGGGTTTGATAGGTGGATTATTGCGAAAGGAATACAGGAATGAAAAAAACATTGATTTTGAGTCTTGCGGCAGCCGCGTTGTTTCAAGCGACGGCGTTTGCCGCTCAATTCACAGATATACATGGACACTGGGCGGAGGTATCCATAAATGCGCTCGCCGGGCGCGGGATAGTAAACGGAATTACGGAAACCGAGTTCCAGCCCGAGGGAAATGTGACTAGAGCACAGTATCTGAAAATGATAATGGAGGCCACGGGAATTGAGCCCGGGACTGTGCGTGAAGGAGAATGTCTTGACGCAGACGGAAGAGATTGGTATGCGCCGTATCTGCAGGCAGCACTTGATATTGGGATCATACCGGAGAATATGATAACGGGATATAGGGCTGATGTGGAATACGAGGTCGATGATAACGGTACAGCCACATCGTCAAAGGTCGTCTATCGAGGAGCGTTCAATGGAGATCTTCCGATAACACGTGAGGAGATGGCTGTTCTTACGCAGTTCTGCTATCAGTATACAAGGACGGTTGTAACGGATAGCAGAAAAGAAGTGGATCTCGCAATAGCTGAAGGTTTTACCGATAGTGACAGCATCAGCGATTGGGCGAAGGCTTCTGTAAGTCAAGCTGTAAGCAACAGATTTATAGAGGGAATGGATGACGGATCGTTCAAGCCGAAGGAGAACGCCACGAGAGCGCAGGCTGCGATGATCGTACACAGGGTATTGAACAGCTGAGGAGGCGAAAATTATAATGAACAGAAGATTCGTAAAGATCACATGTGTTGTGGTCGTAGGAGTAATGGCTGTAAGTGTGCTTATAAGCAGTGCTATGATGTTCATCAACTGAAAATGTATTAAATGGGATGTTCCTGTGCAAAATGTATATGAGGGACGTCCTTTTTTATACGTTTGATATCAAGAATAGACAAAGTGAAAAAAAGCACGAAAAAAGCCTTGACAAAACAGCATAAGCTGTGGTAATATAATATAGCTGTCGGCGAGAGACGGTACAATTTAAGGAAACTGAGTAAAAAATAATTAAAAGTTTCGAAAAAAGTATTGACAAACATCGATGGCTATGATATAATAAATAAGCTATTTTGGAGAGTATTTAAAGAATAGTTAAAACCGAACAAAAAAATTTGAAAAAAGTTTTGAAAAGGTATTGACAGACTCAACGAAATATGCTATAATAAACGAGTTGTTCCGAGAGGGACGGCAGA
>DVNB01000103.1 GCA_018714695.1 Candidatus Ornithomonoglobus merdipullorum
GTCATGGCTTTTTTATTTATTGTTTTTAATTCTTTCACGTTACCACTCCTTTATGATTAAAATTTTTTTATTCTGATATACTGCACGTACAATATATTAACATGTTTTAATTATACATCTTTTTTATGGAAAATAACATTATCAAAATTACAGTTTTATATAATATTTCTTCACTTCTTGCATATATGAGACAAAAAATGTCATAAATATATGCGCGAGCGGGCGTCTTTTCCGGAATTTTCAGGCGTAAATGTATTTTTTTTAAATAGTTCTGCAGAAGTTTGATAATTTACTTGACGTGCCGGATGTGCTATAATGCCTTCAGACAAAGAGATAGAGCAGATATCTCTAGTCTCCCACAATGTATGTTTGACGGGGGGCATGTTTCTATCGGTGGCCTCTCCATGCATATAAACTGACAGCTTCTATAGATTTTCGTATGTTACAATACTCTCCCCAAATACTCTCTCCCTTATAAGCTGTTAAGGAATATGTCCCTCAACTACATACTTAAAAAAGGATCGCAGAGACGATCTTTTTTTATTTCTGTAATGTTTTTAGTAATATTTTTAATTTTTTATGGTATTTTCGTAAATTTATTAATCGACTGAAACTCCGGTTTATGTTAGAATAGATGTAACATATTTTAAATCAAGAAAGGATGTGATCTGCAATGAACATCAAAGCGGTATCGATACCGGTAACGGCGGCAGTTCTTGCGCAGTGCGCAGCCGCGGCGTTTGCCGCTGAGACGGGGACACAGATAACGGACAGGACCGGAGTTGTGGACGTCTATGTGAACACTTTTGATGAGAAGCAGACTATAAAAGGAGTCGGCGGCGGCATTACATGGTATAATGACTGGCTGACAAATTCACCTGCCAAGGCGGAGATATATGATCTGCTTTTCAAAGAGACCGGGCTTGATGTGCTCCGCATCAAGAACTTCTACGATTACAAGGACATCGATTTTGAAAGGACCGCCGCGGCGGACAAGGAGAATATCGAGTCGGCGGAGGCAGCCGCAGGCAAGGAGATACCGGTGCTTATGAGCTCATGGACTCCCGCGGCGCGGGTAAAGAGCAACGGTGTTGAAAACGGAGGCGGAACGATCAAAAAGGACGAAAACGGCGAGTACATGTATGAGGAGTACGGCGAGTACTATGCCGAAGCTGTTCAGGCGTATCGCGACGCGGGCGTTAAGATCGATTATTTCAGCATCCAGAACGAGCCGGATTTCCGCGCCGATTACGACGGCTGCGAGCTCAACGCTGTTGAATCGGAGGAATACGCGCAGTATTCCAAAGCATTCGATGCGGCATACGAGGCGTTTCAAGACCTTGAGGATCCCCCGCTTATGCTAGGGCCGGACAGCATGACGGCGAGCTTTACGGGGATAAAGAACATGATAGAGCCGATACTGGAGCACGGTGACGGCAGGCTTGCCGTTATCGGACATCATCTCTACGCCGGCGGCTCCGAGGAGGATCCGGATCTGTACGTGAGCAGCATGAACAGACTTCGCGACAATTATCCCGACATACCGAAATGGCAGACGGAATACTACCGCGGTAACGGCGTTCAGACCGCGTGGCTCATAAGCAACTTCTTTGTCGAGGAAGGCGGAGAAGCGTATATATACTGGGATACGATATGGGGTCCCGACGGCACGCTCGTGGCGCTTGAGAATCCGTGGGAAACAGATACATGGACAACGGAAAAAGGCTATAAGGTGGACGACAAGATATACGCTCTCGCGCACTTTGCAAAGTTCACCGACGGCGGATACGTTATGGCTGATGCATCGGTAGATTATCAGAACAGCGATATAAAGGCGGCGGCATTCATGTCTCCGGACGAGGACAGGCTGGTCATAGTCCTGACAAACACCGAATATTCCAATTCCGATATACGGCTTAACCTTAACGGATATGACGTTGAGAACTCTACCATATATCTTACGAACTATCAGGACGGCGCGACGGACCGCATGGCTGACAAGGGCTCGGTAGGCGAAGATATGACCGTGGAGCTGCCGGCACAGAGCGTTATGACTATAGACATAACAGGAGCCAAGGGCGAGGAACCCGACGTGATACTCACCGGCGAAAAGGCTCCCGAACGTGTCTCCGAAAAGGTGACGGCACAGTACGGCACTCCGGCAATAGACGGTGAGCCGGACGAGCTCTGGGACAGCGTTCCCGAGACGAGAATGATAAACGCGGCGCACGGAGATCACGGTGCTTCCGGCGTATTTAAAACCATGTGGGACGAGAACAATCTCTACGCGCTCGTTACGGTCACGGACGGTGATCTTGACGACACCTCAGAAAACGCGCATGAGCAGGATTCAGTAGAATTCTTCATAAACGAGAGTCATCAGAAGCTCGACGGCTATGAGGAGGGCGACGCGCAGTACCGCGTGAACTACAAAAACGTGCAGAGCTTCGGCAGCGGCACTCCCGACACGGAGAATTTCAACACAGCCGTGAAGCTGACCGACACAGGCTATATCGTTGAGGCAGCGATACCGCTCAAGATGATACAGGGCAAAGCGGGCACCGTTGTGGGATTTGACGTACAGATAAACGATTCGCACGGCAGCGGCGTCCGTGATTACATCCTCAAATGGAGCGATCCCTCGGACAACACATGGAGCAGCCTTGAGGAGATAGGCGATGTGGAGTTTGCGGGGGCTGCTGACGGCGGCAAAGACGTAAAAGTAACCATGAACGGAGAGCCGGTGAAATTTACAGACTGCGAACCGGTGATAATGAACGATCGTGTTATGCTTCCTATAAGAGCGGTAGCAGAATCTGCGGGACTTACGGTGGACTGGGATGAGACAAAGCGCACAGTCGGGATACGAAACAGCGCGGAAATCCTTGATTATCCCGAAAACACCACCGGAGAGCTTCGCGTATACGCAAACGGAGAGCAGATCGTATTTGACGATCAGGAGCCGGTAATAGTAAACGGCAGAACACTGATCCCGCTGCGGGCTGCGGCTGAAGCGCTCGGAATGAGTGTTGACTGGGATGAGAACACGAATACTGTGATCATAGCCAACTGAGTACGGTAGTTCCCGAACGGGAACCGAAAACTCAAATCCAAATGATAAGAAGGTGACAGAGACATTTAAACAGCAAAGCGCCACGGGACACGACTGCGGATCTCGTATCCCGCGGCGATTTTTTTGCTCTCGGAAATACCCGCCTTTCAGGCGGATCACCGGCAAAAGAGATATTTTACATAATGCCGTTGAATAATTTTTCTTGCATATGCGCGGCTAAGATGGTATAATAAATACAGTTAGTTTTATTATGCATTTGAACTATTACTTATACTTAAAATCTTCGGGGGGTCAGAAGGAGGCATACGTAATGAGAATAAAAAAGTGGAGGTTTTTTAAATGCACTCTGGCGGCGGCAATGCTTTTCACAGCAGCTTCCTGCAGCGACAATAATAAAGCAGCGGAAACAAAAACTGTTTTTTCGGTATATGTAACCAGCAACGATGAGAAACCGACCGAGGACAACAAATTGCTTGCAAAGATAGAGGATGAACTGGGATATACATTTGAATTCACATATCTCAACGGGAATGAGGCCGAGATGGCCGGAGCTATGATCGCTGACGGATCGTATCCCGATATCCTTTCCTGCGGCGATAACACCTTTGTTCAGGCGGGCGCGCTCATTCCGCTTGACGATTACATATCAGCGGAGAAAACGCCGAATATATGGAAGCATATAAAGGACTGCTACAATAAGCTCTGCTACGAAGGCGACGGGCATCTGTATGTTATCCCCGCCTACGGTATCTTCAACGGAGAGGAGACTGCGGCGGTTTATCAGGGGCCCGCGTTCTGGATACAGAAGGCAGTGCTTGAGGAGGCGGGGTATCCCGAGGTGAGAACACTCGATCAGTATTTTGAGCTTATCGAGGCATACAAGGAAAAACACCCAACCATAAACGGCTATCCCACGATCGGCTTTGATATGCTTGCCGTGAGCGGCTTCGAATGGGTGCTCACGACCGCTCCGAATTATCTCGACGGCAATCCAAACAACGGAGATTTTGTAGTGGATAATGAAACGTATGAGGCGCATATATATGCAAACTCAGATTTTTCAAAGCGATATTACAGAAAGCTCAGTGAGGAATACGCCAAGGGCGTTATAGCTCCGGAGGCATTTGCACAGAACAAGGAGCAGTATCTTGGAAAGATAGAAACGGGACGCGTATTGGGCTTGTTCGATCAGCACTGGGTATTCCAGCTGGCGGAGCAGGAGCTCGGTGAAGACGGCATGTATGAAAGGCAGTATGTTCCTCTCCCGCTGGTGTTCGATGAGGAAACAGAGCCATGGTACAGAACGGAGCCTTATGAGCAGATAGGTCAGGGCTATGGCATATCCATAAACTGTGAGGACCCGGAGGCGGCTGTTCAGATGTTTGAGACATTCCTCTCGGAGGAATGGCAAAAAGTGTTCCAATGGGGTATCGAAGGCGAGGATTACATGGTGGACGAGAACGGCAGATTCTACAGGACTGAGAAGCAGCGCACGGAACAGTCTGATCCGCTCTGGAAGTCACAGAACAAGCTCAATGCGTTTTTCACAAACTGTCCTAAGATACAAAGCGTGTACTCTGACGGAAACGCCGCGGATCCCGGATCTCAGCAGGAGGAGTTTGAAGCATCTTTAAATGATTATGACAAAATTTTTCTTGCACGATACGGTAAAAAGAACTGGATGGAGTTTATGAACGCTCCGCGGGAAAATCCGGTATATTTCCCTGTATGGAACATCGATAAGATCGACGGCTCGGATGCCGATTATGCGAGCCGTCAGCTGAATGATCTGTCGATCGAATTTTTGCCGAAGCTCATAATGTCGGCCGGTAACGGATTTGACGCAATGTGGAACGAATACTGCAATGAGATAAACAGTATAAATATCAAGGCGTATGAGGACAGGATCAACGAGGTCATACGCTGGAGAGTTGAACACTGGACGAAGTAAACAAAAGAATACAGCGACTAATGATACCGCCGCAGTTCACCCGGACGGCACATTTGTGCCGGAACGGGAGAGCCGGCGGTATTTTCCCGGTGTGCAGCCCATGATCCTGCTGAAAAGTCTCGTGAAATACTGTACGGTATTTGCTGTGAATGCAAAACTCACGGTAGACGTTTCGGATCGGATAGGCGATATCACGCACGGTGCGGGCGGTTTTCTCTACGGCGTTGCGGATGAGGAAGTACCTACCCCGAACACATTGGTTCCGCTCAAGCCGAAGGTTCTCTGTACCGGAACGATGCTTACTACAGAGCATCCATACGGTGATACGGAGTATGTAACAGAGCAGTTCCTTGAGGACGGCGGCGAGCAGGTAATGATGTACCTGCCGAATTTCTACGGCTACGCTCTCGGAGTTTCGGCGGACTACAGGGAGTACGCAAAGGTAATGCGTGACAAGATAGTTCCCCACGTAGTCGAGTGGAAGGAAAACTGGAAGAAGAAACACGGCGTGACCGACGGTAATCCGGACGAGCTGGCGCAGAGGTGTGCAACCGCTATATAGGCGGAGACCACTGGGGCGCATCGTCATATATTTCCGACGACAACCTTGTATACACAAGAACAGAGGGGTCAAAGCTCACATATACCATAGATGTTCCGACCGGCGGACGCTATGAGCTCAACTTCATATACGGAAACGGCGAGGGCACAACAAGGAACACCCCCGAAACGAGCCTTTCAAAGAATCTGTATCAGGATATGGAAGCAGACGGAGAATACAGGGAAACGCTCACGATGAACAATACGCTGCTTACGAACACTACAGGCGCAAAGCGCGTATTCCTCGATCTCACCGAGGGCGAGCATACCATTTCGCTCACCTCAAAGCAGGACGGCGAGCTTCTCCATGACCTGCTCGTTGTAAAATACAAGGGCGAATACGGCAAGGACATAGTTTTTGATAAGACCTACGAGGGCGAGGACGCCGACTTCAACGAGCTTACCGGAAACACGACAACGGTGACCACAAATTCCGACGGCGACGGAACGACATATATAACCGGTCTCGCAGCCAAAAAGGTGACCGAGGGCGGCGGCGCACGCCAGAGCGTGGTAGTACGTGAAAGCGGGATGTATAATCTTGAGTTCACGATCCCGGAGGGCGAGGACAGCGCGCTCATAAGCCTTGAAAGCGACAGCGATATCTGGCTGACACATATCGTGATCCGCGCGGAGGCGAAAGGCTCTGAGGATCAGCAGGTACTGTTCAGAGACGATTTCTCTGAAGATACCTCGGCGGAGTATGATATACCTAATCTCAAATCCGCAAGCTGCGAATGGGGCACTCTGGATGTCAATATGAACAGCGACTGGGATGAGACAAACGGTATCAGACGCGATATAACAGAGTTTGTTTCAGGTCACAGCGGTGAGGAACTCAGTGTCAGTCTTGACGCAGGATATTTTGCGGAAGGTGATATAAATGTCAGCTTTGAAGTCTGCGGCAGCGACGGTATCGCAAAGGAAACGATACCCGCAGCATCGGCAGTATCGACTTCCGACGGCACTAAGGTAAATGTTGCCGGAAGCGCGGTCGTAAGCTTTTAGGAAGGCGACAGTGTATATCTCGTTGTTAAGCATCCGTCTGGCTTCCACTCATACGACAATATCGTGGTCTCGGTAAAGAATGTTCCTGCGATAAGCAGCAGCAGTGATCTGTCGACCGCTTACTCGACAGGCGGCAGCTATGTACTTGGTCAGGATGTTGTAACGGTCAGCAATGCGGGTACCTCTGATGAAGGTAATCTGCAGAACGGTTCCATAAACGGCAACGGCGGGATCATGTTGTGCGGAACTGATACGCCGGGAGGAGCTATGCTGTTCCACAATACCGCAGTGAACTGGACCTACAGCAATATGACCATAGACGGAAACAAGGATAATGTGACGCATACCGACGCATGTCTTTGGTTCATGGGCGGCGCTGACATAACGTTTGAAAATGCGGTGATACGCAATTTCAGAACGAGCGCCGCAGAAAGAATGGCTGTCACCAATGTGGGCGGAACAGTAACGTTCGATAATGTTGAGTTCAGCGGTAACGAGAACACCGGTGAAAACTCAGAAAAATTCGGCGAATACACCGACATCTACTCGGCTCCGTGGGGCGATGCGAGCATCGTCCTCAAGGGCGCCACAAAGGCTAAAATATACTATGTTAGCGGCAATATTGACGTTTCGGGTCTTTCGGAGGGCTGTGACATATCCGTAAAAGCGGACCAAGCGGATGGTTACGAGTACCTCAAAGGACTTGTATGCGACAATGAGGCTGTAAGCATAGAATATGATGACGAGAATATGACGGTGACATTCACCGGTACGACTGCGGCAGAATAAACCGCGCGTCGGAACAAAAATAAGACTATATCTGCCTTACCAAAGGGCTGCGGCAGGACCTGCACGGTTCCTCCGCAGCCCTTTGAATTTAGCCTCTGTACCGCATCAAAAAACAAAGCACTTTATTGTAAATTTGATAATTGCAGAAAAAAGAGAGATACGGTAAAATAGAGGTAATAAAGACTCAAAGAGAGAGGTGTGTTATGAACGTAAAAAAGATCACTTCCGCCGTTTTATCGGCGGGCATCATGATATCGGTATTGCCGTGCTCGATCCCGGCATATGCGGATGAAAGCACGGAAATATTGGAAAACACAGGTTTTGAAGCTCTGGCCGATGACAACGTGCCGTTTTGGTGGTCAACGACCGCAGGTGAGGCATCGCTTGATTCTCCCGAAGCAGCGATAACTGCCGCAGATATGAGCTATGCCGGAAACAGCAGCGCTTATATCTCGGGCAGAAACTCGGCAAATGCCGGAGTTATGCAGCGCTATCAGCTCGACAGGCTGACGGGCGCTGATGAGTACGAGGCAACGGCATATGTAAGATATACTGGTGATGATGCTCCGGACAGCATCGTGTTCACGCTTGTTTTCGGAAACAACTACGGATGGGATCAATATGAAATAGCGTCCGAAACCGTCAAGAAGGACAGATGGACTGAGATAAAGGGCCATTTCACAGCTCCGGCGGATATAACCGACGGATATGTTTACATCAAAACTGACGAGACAGACAACTTTACGGACTATTATGTCGATAACTTTTCGCTGATCTCCGATCCGTTTGTGATAGAGGAAGGCGACTTTATAGTCAACGGCAGCTTTGATGAAACAAGCGATCCGTGGTTCGGCTTCGGCGGCGGCACAGTGGAGTGCATTGACGGCGTTCTCCGAAGCAGCGACAGGGGCTTTGCATGGGTAGGTCTGGGGCAGACGCTCGATAAGAAGCTGCGCTCGGGACACAGATATAAGATCAGCGCGGACGTCAAATATGACGGAGCTGCGGATTCTAACTGCGGCATAAATCTTACATTGTTGCATGAGAGCGGCGAAGCCGGTGCCGCGGCGCAGTACGCAACGCTCATGACCTCCACAGTAAAGGGCGGAGAGTGGACTCATACGGAGCAGCTCGTGACTCTGCCGGAAGGTATTCTTGACGATCAGACGATATATTTCGGAACAGCGACGGATGAGCAGACAGGCGATATCTATATCGACAACGTATCGATAACGGAAGTCGCCGATGACGGAGCGCTTGCCAAGACTGTGGGTAATTCAAACCCTCTTATGTCACAATGCTTCGGTGCCGATCCGTTTGCGATGGAGTATGACGGCAGACTGTACGTATACATGTCGAGCGACAAATACGAATACGATCAAGACGGGAATATTCTTAACAATTCATTCGCGGAGATCAAATCGATAAAGGTGATCTCGACCGAGGATATGGTCAACTGGACAGACCACGGCGAGATACCGGTCGGCGGAGCGGAAAGCTCATCGGCCAATACATATTACGAGGGTCTGCCCAACGGCGGAGCAAAATGGGCGGGACTGTCATGGGCGCCCGCTGCGGCTCACAAGACCATAAACGGCGAGGAAAAGTTCTTCCTGTATTTTGCTAATGCAGGCGGCGGCATAGGCGTACTCGAGGGCGACAGCCCGATAGGACCGTTCCATGATCCGACGGTAGACGAGGAACATCCGTACGGCACATCGATAGTTGATATATGGCAGGAGATACCCGGAACTGAAAAAGTTGTAACTTATTATGATCCGGCGGTGTTCGTGGATGACGACGGTCAGGGCTATTTGTATTTCGGCGGAGGATTTACAGATGATTATAATCATCCGGAATCGGTATGTGTAATAAAACTCAGCGATGATATGACAAGCACTGTAGGCGACGCAGTACCGATAGACGCACCGGGGCTGTTTGAGGATTCGGGTATACATAAGTACAACGGCAAATACTATTATTCATATTCGTCAAACTTTGAGAGCGGAATGGATGTGGTCGAGCCCGGAGTTATATATTATCTTGTAAGCGATGATCCTATGGGACCGTTTGTAAGTCCGGTAGATGGCGAGCCTGCGGGCAAGGTGCTTGACAACATGTACATGTTCTTCAAGACCGGCGGAAATAATCATCATACCATATTTGAATTCAAGGGACAGGATTACATAGTATACCATGCGGAAACTCTCGGACTTGCGATATCCGGAGACACCTCGGAGCTGTACGGCTACCGTTCACCGCATATAAATAAGCTTGAATATGACGAGAACGATGTGATAAAACCGGTCATAGCCGATTATAAGGGCGTTTCGCAGCTCATGAGCATTGACCCCTACGGCGGGCTTGAGGCGGAAACGATCGCATGGAACAGCGGCATAAAGACCGAGCCCATTGAGGAGAGCGCGATCTGCGAATGTGTCAATATGAAGCTTACAGACCTTCAGGACGGCGACTGGACGTCGATATCGGGTGCTGATTTCGGAGACGACGGGGCGAACAGCTTCAGTGTAAAGCTGAATTCATTGAATAAAGGTCATATAGAGATAAGACTAGACAGCCTTAACGGCGAGCTGGTAGGAGAAATAGACGTGGAGCCTACCGATGGCTACGAAACGCTTAGCTGCGCAACGGACAATATAACCGGTGTGCATGATGTGTATTTCGTATTCAAAGGCGAGGCAGACGAGCTTTTTGATGTTGACAGCTGGGGATTCTCGAAGGATAGCATCGGAACGGATGATCCGGATATTCCTGACGAGCTGACTGTTTCGGCATCGACTCAGAGGATAGACGGCGATGTATGCGTGACGGTGACAGCGAATGACGATATCTCTGAAAAATGCGTGTTCACGGCGCTGTATGATGAAAATGATGTGCTCATCAAGTGCATGAGCGTGCCTACAGCGGGCATGACCGATAATACTGCGTATGTAATTATGAGCGACAGCGGCTCGGCAGAGTATGCAAAGGTATTCGTATGGGATACCATAAGCGGCATGCAGCCGTCGGCAAAATCGGCCAAAGCAAATATTGAATAAATCAGATAAAACGTCTGCGGATTGCGAAAAGACAATCCGCAGACGTTTTTCAATTCATCGTGATACCGTTCTTCCTGCGCTCATGGTCCCAGACAGAAAACTCATACATTCTATCCGTTGCGTCACGGTATTCCATGGGGGTCATACCGAGCTGCTGCAAAAAGGTACGATTAAAATAGCTGACGTTTTCAAAACCGCAGCCGGTAGCTATGCGCGTTACGGTCTTGTCCGAATAGAGCAGTTCTCTGCACGCCATCTGTATTCGGTAGTTTATGAGGTATTGTATCACGCTGCGCGAGGTGTATTTTTTAAATTCACGCGACAGATGCGTTTTGCTGTAGCCTACAGCCGCAGAAATATCGTCAAGAGTGATCTTGTTTGCGTAATTGTTTTCGATATATTCCACAGCTGCATTCACCGCCTCGCAGCTGTTTGAAAATTCCCTTGCCCCGCTGCGCTGTCTGTACTGTCCGGAGCTTATAAGCTCAGCCATCATCAGCATCAGCTCCGATTTGGCACGGAACGCGAACCCGCTTTCATGACCGCTCGCTATACGCTGTATTTCCGTTATATGCCGAAACAGCGCAGGATCAGGCTTAAGACGCGTGTTGAAGGCGTTGTTTTCAAGGAATATGCGGCACATATCGTCCTCGCATCCGAGAACTGAGATATCGAACAGGATGGCGTACCAGTGGAACGGTCCCCTTTTTTCCGCCTCGGTCTTGTCAACGTAATGAGGGCGGTTACGGTCAAAGAAAAACACGGAGCCGGGCGGCGCGTCATATGCTCTGTCCTCGACGCCTATTTTTAATGTCCCCTCTGCGACATAGAGAAATTCAAAATCCTCGTGATACTTGTAGTCGGCTCCGTAAAGCGTTTCGGAATAAACTCCTATATGAAAGCCGTTCTCACCATGGCGCATTTCTTCATATAAAGCATCCATAAACAATATCCCTTTTAATAAATGGTCGTTTTGTGTTATAAATTCGCACTAATAATTCAAGCAAAATTCTTGATTATTTAATATAATTATACCATAAAAATAGATACCGGTCAATAGCGAAAGACTATATGACTATGCGTCAAAAAAAGTTTGGAGCATTTTGGCTCAAAGGAGGAATGAATAATGACACTACGAAAAACTTCAAGGATCATCGCCTCGATCCTTGCGTGCGCGGTGACGGGAGGCTTGCTGCCGGTCACTGCCGGTGCGCAGGAAGATAACACGAACAGCGGGGAGCTCACCGAGCTTATCGTGAACGGCAGCTTTGAGACCGATGAACTTTCTTGGACGAGTAATTTCAGCAAGCAATTCACTACAGATGACATCTACGAGGATCCGTTGGGAGCAAACGGCAGAAGTCTTTATGTTACGGGTCGCTGGAACATCTGGGCGGCACCGATGTATAAGATACCTGCCGAGGCAGGAAAGACTTATACTATCAAGGCTGACGTCATGTACAACGAAAGCGATTATGAGGAGATGGATTTTCAGATCCTTGTAGGAGAAAACTACGACGGAGGCTATGACAAATATCTCAATCAGGGAACGACTGTGAAAAAGGGCGAATGGGCAACACTCACAGCGGAATGCACGATCCCCGCAGATGCGGAGCTTGCAGAGGATGTATATGTGTCGGTACAGACCGTGGACTGGGATTTAGCGGACAATGCCGGAATAAGCTTCTATCTTGACAATGTGTCCGTGACCGTTGACTCCGGTTCCGGTGAGACTCCTACCGTTTCCGAGGATCCGTCCGTAACCGCTCCGCCCGCGCAGGAGCCTGATGAGAACGGGCGGCTCTGTTATTACGATTTCGATGGAAGCCCTGCCGACACAAGCGAGATATTCCGCGGCGGTATGTCATTGACGGAGGACGGCGGCGTATCGGGAAACTCGGCAAGATTTGACGGAACTGACGGATACATACAGCTGCCGGACAATGTGATAAGCAAAGAGATGTCGTTCATGGCATGGGTAAAGCCTGCGGCGGCGAGAGAATGGGCACGAGTGTTCGACCTTGGCTCCGATACCGACAATAATTTCTTCTTTGCGCCCGGTTACGGAAAAGTGGAGCTTAAGATCGGCGGTCAGATAACGAATGAGATATGGCTCGAGAAGCATGACCGCGCTAACGTGTGGGAGCTCTATGCCGTTACCGTATCCGAGGATATGCTGAGGGTATACCGTGACGGTGTGCTCATAGGCGAGCAGGCGCTCACTGCTGATATTACAGCTCTCACACAGGGCTCTAACTATATAGGCAAGTCTCATTATGACTGGGATGCGAATTTCTACGGCGAGATGGACGATATAAGCATATATGCCCGGGTTCTTACCGAGGATGAGATAAAAGCGGAATACGACAGGATCGCAGGCGGGCTCGACGACAAATACGCAAGAAGTGACCGTGATTCTCTTGAGCTTGACAGATTCATATCGGCAGGCGCATCGCTCCCGACAGTCGGACAGAGCGAGAGCGTTATCACATGGGAATGCTCAGACAGCAGCGTGATCGCGCCGGATATGAGCATCAACACTCCCGCGGCAGGAGAACCGGACAAGAGCGTGACCTTTACGGCGACGATAACTAACGGCACTGCTTCATATACAAAGGAATTTGAGTCGGTGATACTTGCGGAACCGTCACTTAAGGATATTGAGGATTATCCTATGTCGGCTGTAGAGATGAAAAATTCCTATCTCAATAATGCCAATGATAAGATGAAAGCATATCTTATGGATATCGACCTTGACAGATACGTTGCGGGCTTCCGTGAAATGGCCGGGATAGAGCATGACGCGGAGCCGTACGGAGGCTGGGAAAACAGTCTCATCGCCGGTCACTCGGTAGGACATTATATAACCGCGCTGGCGCAGGAGTACGCGTATTCAGAGGCAGGAGAACACGATGCGGCAGTGATAGAAAAGCTCAATGCGCTCGTTGACGCGCTCAGTGAGGCACAGATAAAGGAGGACGGTATCGTTCAGGGTCAGCCGGTGAAGGCTGGATATCTGTTTGCCGCAACGGCAAAGAACTGGTACGACTTCACTCCTATGTACGGTGAGCAGCAGTTTGACAACGTTGAGGCCGGTAAAGGAAACATTATCGAGGAAGCGTGGGTACCGTGGTACACCATGCACAAGATACTTGCCGGACTTATCGACGCATATAAGCTTACAGGAAACGAGAAGGCTCTTGAAACGGCATCGAAGCTCGGCGACTGGGTATATAACCGTGTAAAGGACTATGACACCACCGTGCTTGAAAGCGGTATAACATTACAGCAGCAGGTGCTCAACATAGAATACGGCGGCATGAATGATGCTCTCTATGAGCTGTATAAGCTCACCGGAAAGGCTGATCATGCCAAGGCTGCGCATATGTTTGACGAGATATCATTGTTTGACGAGCTGTATAACGGCAATGACGTGCTCGCAGGAAAGCATGCAAACACTACTATACCGAAGATACTCGGCGCTCTGAATCGTTACAGAACATACGAGGAAACAGGCGAAAAGCTTCTGACAGATTCGCCGGACACACACGATATGGACTATTATCTCACGGTAGCAGAAAACTTCTGGGACATGGTGGTCAATGACCATTCATATATAACCGGAGGCAATAGTGAAAACGAGCATTTCAGAGAGCCGCACACGGAAGATGCATACCGAAACAATGTAAACTGTGAAACATGCAACACATACAATATGCTCAAGCTCTCAAGAGAGCTTTACAAGATCACAGGTGACAGGAAATATGCGGATTACTATGAGACCACGTTCCTTAACGCAATAGTATCAAGCCAGAATCCCGAGACAGGAATGACCATGTATTTCCAGCCCATGGCGTCAGGATATTTCAAGGTATATTCCGATCCGTACGAGAATTTCTGGTGCTGCACAGGCTCCGGCATGGAGAGTATGACAAAGCTCAATGACAGTATCTATTATCATAAGGACGATACAGTCATAGTTGACCAGTATATAAGCTCAGTTCTCACGGACAAAGAAAACGGGATTGTTATAACTCAGGAATCCGACCTCCCGAACGGCACGACAGCAAGGTTTACCGTTACATCATCCGATCAGGAAAGCACAGAGCAGAAAGACAGCGGAGTTTCGGAGAACGGCTGGACCGTAACGGCGCGGAAGACGGTAAATGACGAAAGCATATCGGTTTCGGGAACAGTACAGAATAACAGCGGCAGCGCAAGTACCGTATCGGTCTATACGGCGGCGTATGAAAACGGTGTATTGAAGGCGCTTGATAAGACTGATCTTTCTGTAGATAATACACAGACAAAGGACTTTTCGGCAGAGCTGAAAGCTGCAGCCGATGCTGAGGTGAGAATATTCGTATGGAATGCTGACATGAGTCCCGTAGTTTCGTCATTTGCAGCCGAAACGCCGGGATCATCCGGCGATGACGGCACAGAGGTGGCACTGGCACTGCGTATCCCTGACTGGACAGCGGGCGAACCGGTGATCAAGGTCAACGGCACGGAAGCTGACTATGTACAGTCGGCAGGCTATGTGACTGTAACCGGACTGGGGAATAACGATACGGTCGAGATCACGCTTCCGATGGAAATGCAGGCATACGGTCTTGCCGACAGCGATACAGCAGTCGCGTTCAAATACGGTCCGGTAGTATTGAGCGCAGGACTCGGCGAGATAATTATAAATAAGAATACCGAGAACACGGAGAGCCACGGAATGGGTGTAAGAAAGCCTATCCGCATGGATGAGCTCAACGAGTATATTGTTATAGATCCCGAGTACGGTACCCGCAGCGAGTGGCTTGCGGCGCTCAATGACAATATAGAAAAGACAGACGGAAAGCTTGAATTCAGACTGAAGAATACCGACCGCGGCGATCTCGTGTTCACATCGCACTACAGCAAGTATAACGAGTATTACGGCATCTACTGGTATCTCACAACTCCGGACGATGAGGATGAGGATGCGATACTTGCGGCAAAACAGGCGGGCAGAGAGGCTAATATAACGATAGACTCCATCGAGCCGGGACATGATCAGCAGGAAAACGGTCACGGCTGGAAGGGCGAGAATACAACATTTGCCGAAGGTGTAGGAGATGTGCTTAACTATCGCTCGATAGCCGAAGGCGGATATGTGGACTATCAGATGGCAGTAGATCCGTCAGTGAAGAATTACGTATCAGTAACATATGTAGGTGATGACGCGGGCAAGATGATGAACATCTATGCGGGCGATGTGAAGATCGCCGAGGTGACCGCAGGTGACAGAGACGAGACGGTAAGATATGAGATACCCGCAGAGGCGCTTGAGAATGCATACACAGCAGATGCCGGAGCGGCAACGATAGAGGGCAAGACTGCACTGCACATAGTGTTTAGAGCGGAATGCGGAACAGATGCACCGAGACTTAACGGCACAGTGAAGATAGTTACGGATTACAGCACAGATCCGTCGCTTGAAAGCCTGACCTTTGAAGGCGCACAGCTCATACCGAAATTTGATCCCGATGTAACGGAATATGAACTTGACGCGGGCGATGACGGAACAATTTCAATGAAGGCTGTGCCGTCGGACAGATACGGTCTTGTATACGTAAACGGCAGACTTATAAATGATGCGGTAACGAGGACTGTGAATGTGACTTCAGAGACGTTAGTAATAACGGTAAAGGCTGAGGACCATGAAACGGAAAGAGAATATGTGATCAATTTTAGATAAGGCTTACGAAAAGAGATTTTTCTGAACTCACATTTTATAAAACAGTAATAACAAACATCTGATACGGGGCGGTTTAGTGCCGCCCTATTTGTGATGCATAAAAAAATAAACCACCTGCTATGCAGGTGAGTTCCCAAACAGCTTTAGCTTTAAGTATAATAAACATTGTAATTAAAATATGCTAAAGTAAAATCATTTT
>DVNB01000104.1 GCA_018714695.1 Candidatus Ornithomonoglobus merdipullorum
GTTACGTTCCCTTGCTTTAGGCATATCCTCAGCCCCTGACTGTCCGAACATTGCTTACAGCGATTTGCACTACAGCTGCATTAGGTCCTTCAGCACTTCGGTGTCCATACCTACTATGACCTCAGCTGACCCCCGCCTGTGAACTTTTTATCGCACATATCTTTCTGATATGCCAGACGGGTCTCTCGGGGTAATTCACATATCTTTCACTCCACAACCTCTTGATTTACTGTCTTGGCTTTACGTTTACCTTTCGGACTTCGGTTTGTACTGCAACCTCGTCCACCATTTAGCCTTGTATCAAGTTTCTGTTCGTAGGCTCGAGAGTTTTGCTACACCGCTTCCTCCCCCTCTATCATTGCTGTTAGAGGCTTGCGGTTCACTACGCTTGGCGGTAAATACCTGCGGTTGGACTTTCACCAACTAGATATGTGCCATGCCCGACACACAATAAAAGCAGTCCTCATAACAAGGACTGCTGAGTTTTTAGGGGGACCCTTGCCTTAACGGCAAGGGCATATGAAAAAAAGGATGGTGTGACTGCGAGTGCAGTCCAATTATAACTTATTAGCATATTCATGCGGGATGTACATATTGTTCCTCCCACTTACAAATATATTATAGCACATAAATCACAGAAATGCAAGCCTTTTTTTTAAATTTTTTAAAAAAATTTTTTATTGCTATTATTGCCATCTGCAGCCGCATACAGGGGCGGTTAGTTTCCGCCCCTGCAGCCGTTGTGTATGATGTGTGTCTTTGACTTGTACGGCTGTGTATTTTACTCTGTTCTTCATTATTCCCTTATCTGCCGGTACCGTGAATTCGAAGCTGCCGTCATCCGACGCGCTGTATCACCGCCTTCATGCCCGAATACATCACCCCACGCTGTCACTGCTGTGGTTTATGCGTATGTCGGCGGCGATAGCGTCGGAGAGCTCAGCTTTTGAGATGGGCTTTAAAAGAAATTGCACAGGCTGAGCAAAGCTGCTCACGAACGTTTGCCTCATCCTCACATACTGCTGTCCGATACATAAATATTCCTCCCTGCACATAATTGTTCCTTACGCTCCATTTTTGTGAGCTTTCTCCAAACTATTATCATCATAGTTGTAAAGCACGCCGTGCCTCCTATCACATTCGATATAGGCTCCGCCGCAAACACTCCGTTCACACCGAGTCCAAAAAGATGCGGCAGTGCGAACGTGAGCGGAACGACAAGTATGGCTTTTCGGAAAAGCGAGAAGAATATCGCGGGCTTTGCCATGCCGAGTGATGTAAATGTGCTCTGACCTCCGAACTGCAGAGCCATAGTAAAGAACGCGCAGTAATAGATACGCATTGAATGCTCACCCATTTCCAGCATCTGAGTGTCGGAAGTAAACGGCATCATAAACTGCTTCGGGAACAGCATGACCAGTATCCAAAACGCAACGCTCAGCGCGCTGCCCAGAAACATCGAGAACTTTATGCCGCTCTTTACTCTTGACGGGCAATTTGCGCCGTAATTGTAGCCGAGCACCGGCTGCGCGCCGTTTGAGACCCCCGATACCGGCAGCTGAGCTATCTCGCGTATCGAATTTATTACCGTCATTATTCCTATGTATATATCACCGTAACCGCTCAGCACCACATTGCATACGACCTGAACGAGACAGTTTGTTCCGTTCATTATAAATCCCGCTATACCAAGTGAAATTATATCCTTTATTATCCTTACATCGGGTATGATATATTCTTTTCTCATCCGAAGATCGGTCTTTTTGCCGAACAGGAAGAGAAGCACCCAAGCCATCGATGCGAACTGCGAGATGACCGTAGCTACAGCCGCGCCGCGCACGCCCATATCGAATACGAATATGAACAGCGGATCGAGCACTATGTTCAATATGGCTCCGCAGAGGACCGTGACCATGCCCATCTTTGCAAAGCCCTGCGCGTTTATGAACCAGTTCATGCCGACACTTATCATTGTGAATATCGTTCCTATAAGATAGACGCTTAAATATTCGTCGGCGTAGCCGTATGTCGCGTCGCTCGCTCCGAGCGCATAGAGTACCGGCCTTTTGAATATGTAGCAGACCGCGGTCAGAATAACGGCGCTTATGCAGATCATGATGAATGTATTTGTCATTATCCGTTCCGCGCGTTCCCTCTTTCCGGCTCCGCGCGCTATTGAGCAGAGCGAACCGCCGCCCATACCGAACAGTGTCGTAAATGCTGTTACCAGGGTAACGATCGGGAATATAAGCCCTATACCAGTAAGAGCCAGTCCGGATGATCCCGGGATATGACCTATATAAACTCTGTCGGTTATATTATACAGTATCTGAACAAGCTGAGCGATGGTCAGCGGGATCGCCTGAGATATGATATGCCGGCGCACACTCCCGCTTGAAAAATCGTTATTCATCTGACCGTTTTCTCTCCTTTCATATTATCAGAGCTATTTCATGATAACGGCTCGCGGCAATAAAATATTAAGTGACCGCTTTTGCTGCGGTCACTTAGATGTATCTCAGATCACAGAAGTCCCATTACATGCTGCATCAGTATGCTGACTGCCGCTATGAGCACCCAGCAGCAAAAGCCCATGAATATCGGCTTTCCTCCGGTCTTTACAAGCTTTACTATATCCGTGTTGAGACCTATAGCGCCCATTGCCATAACTATGAAGAACTTGCTCGCCGATTTTAAGAACGAGAATACCGACTCCGCCGTCTCCAATGCTCCGCCGCTCAGAACCGCGTTAAGTATCGTCGTTATGACCGAGGCGGCAACGAACCAGAGTATGAACATCGGGAATATCTTTTTTAGTCTCACGTTAGCGCCTTTGCCCCCGGCAGTCTTTGCTTTTTTGAGTCTGTAAAACGCGAGAACAAGAGTGATCGGTATTATCGCAAGCGTTCTTGTGAGCTTTACGATCACCGCGCTGTCGAGCACGCCCGTTACGCCGTGTATCGTCTCCCATGTCGACGCCGCAGCCGTCACGGATGAGGTATCGTTTACCGCCGTTCCCGCAAACAATGCGAAGCCCTCGCTGCTCATCCCCACAAGACCTCCGAAGGTCGGGAATATCAGCGCCGCAAGGACATTGAACAGAAATATTACCGATATAGACTGTGCTATCTCCTCATCGTCCGCGTCGATCACCGGCGCGGTCGCGGCTATGGCGCTTCCGCCGCAGATCGATGAGCCCACTCCTATGAGCGTCGATATCTTAGGCGGCACCTTCATAAGCTTGTAAAGCAGGAATGCTGTTATAAGCGAGGTCGCGATCGTGGAAAGTATTATCGGCAGCGACTGCCCGCCAACCTGAGCTATGGTCGAAAGGTTCAGACCGAAGCCCAGAAGTATCACCGCGTACTGCAGCACCTTCTTTGACGTAAACGCTATGCCGTCGACCGTTTTGTTTTTCTTCTTATAGAACAGCGTTATCACCATTCCCGCGATTATAGCGATCACCGGCGCCCCCACTACCTCGAGCACGCTTATAAAACGCACAAGAAGCTCGGCTGGGACCGCTATCACAAGGCAAAGTATGATCCCCGGTATCTTGTTTTTTATGTTTTCCATCTCTTTCTCCTTGATATCCTGTTATTCCAAAATCTTTATGCATACTGTATTATGGCTATTATAAGCCCGAGCAGAGCGCCGGCAACTACCTCCATAGGCGTGTGCCCCAAGAGCTCCTTGAGCTTCTTGCCCGTTGCGGAAAGCTCCTCCTTGCCGAGCTTTTCGACGATCCTGTTGAGTATCGCCGCCTGCTGTCCCGCGCTGCGCCTTACTCCCGACGCGTCGTACATCACGACAAGAGAAAACGCCGCCGCGAGCGCGAACGCCACGCTGTCAAAGCCGTCGGTAAAGCCTATGGCAGCGGCGAGCGACACCGTAAAGGACGAATGCGAGCTCGGCATACCGCCGGAGCCGGTTATCCTTGTGAAATCTACACGCCGCTCGATAATAAGGACTATTATCACCTTTATAAGCTGCGCGGCAAACCATGAAATAAGCGCGGTCTGCAATATGCTGTTTTTGCATAGATCCATTAAATAATTCATTGAGGCTCCTTTACAAAACAAATTTATTTGCGCCTTTTTACGAGATACCTCGCAAGCTCAGTCAAAAATACTCCGTCTTCGCCGAAGGGGATCAGCGCGCGTTCCGCGGCTTCGGTATACTCGGAAACGAGCTCCTCCGAGCGCTCGATCCCGCATATCGAAACATATGTGTTCTTGCCGCTCTCCGCATCCGAGCCTATTGGCTTGCCAAGCTCCGCTTCACTTCCCGTAACATCAAGAATGTCGTCACGGATCTGGAATGCGATACCGAGATTTACCGCATAATCACGCAGAGCGCCTATATGTTCCTCGTCCGCTCCCGCCATTATACCTCCGGTAACGCATGCGGCGCGTATGAGAGCGCCGGTTTTCAGACTGTGTATTCTTTTCAGCTCGTCAAGCGTGATGCTTCTGTTTTCGGCGTCTATATCAAGAACCTGACCTCCTATCATACCCTCGGTCCCGGAGGCGGACGAAAGATACGCTATCGCCTTAAGCGCGCGGCGGGGATCCGAATATTCGGCAGCCGAGGTTATCTCAAACGCCTTGTTCAGAAGCGCGTCTCCCGCCAGTATCGCCGCCGCCTCTCCGAACTTTATATGGTTCGTCGGCATGCCTCGCCTGAGATCATCATTATCCATGGCGGGAAGGTCGTCATGGATGAGCGAATACGTGTGTATCATCTCGATAGCACACATAAACGGCTCAATGTCCGCTCCGCTGCCTCCGCATGCGCGGTATGCGCCGAGCATCAGTATGGGTCTCAGCCTTTTTCCGCCCGCCAGGAGGCTGTAGCGCATAGCCTCGTATATCATTGAAAGATCACTCTCATCCGATGGCAGATATCTTTCAAGCAATTCTTCCGTATACTCTATTAATTCGTTAAGCTCGTCTTTAATATTCATTCTCCCGCCTCAAAATTCTCTTCGCTCATGCCGCCGTTATCATCGGCAACAAGTATCTTTACCTTTTTCTCAGCCTCGTCAAGCTTCTTCTTGCATGCCTTCGAAAGCTTTATTCCCGTTTCAAAAAGCTTGAGCGACTCGTCAAGCGTAACTTCACCGCTCTCCAGCCGCGCCGCTATCGCCTCAAGCTCTTTCATATTATCTTCAAAGGTCTTAACAGCCATGTAAAATCCCTCCTATTTGACCATGCACTTTACAGCGCCGTCTCTTATCCTCAGATCGAAATCCGTTCCGCTCACAAAATCCTCTTCGCGCTTTAAAACAGTGCCGTCTTCAAGCGTCGGTATCGCATATCCCCTCGCGAGCGTGTTTAATGGGCTCAGTGCGTTGAGCCTTGCGCACAGCTCTCCGAGCCTGCCCTCGTTTTTGCTTAAGATGAGCCTGTACGCGGTCTCGATCCGCTTCATTGCCATATCGTGACGCTGCGCGCAGCCGTTTATCATATCCTGCGGCGTTCCCGGCAGCACACGCTTGAGCCTGAGCCCCGCATTCTCTATCCTTGACCGCACGGCTCCCAGCATCCTTGACTGCGTGAGAGCAATAACTCTCTGCAGCTCTATCGCCGAAGGCACGCTTATCTCCGCCGCTGCCGAAGGCGTGGGCGCGCGCATATCCGCGACGAAATCCGCGATCGTGAAATCGACCTCATGACCTACCGCCGAGATCACCGGTATCCTTGACGCGAATATCGCCCGAGCCACACATTCCTCGTTAAATGCCCAGAGATCTTCTATGCTGCCTCCGCCTCGTCCCACTATCAAAGTGTCAACGGACCCCTCGCGGTTGAAATATTCTATACCCGCGACAATGCTCTCCTTAGCTCCCGCGCCCTGCACGAGCGCCGGATATATCACGATCTCCGCCATAGGGAACCGTCGTGTTGCGACGTTTATTATATCCCTGACCGCCGCGCCGGTCGGAGCAGTCACCACACCTATGCGAGACGGACAGCGAGGTATCGGCTTCTTATGCCGCTCATCGAAAAGCCCTTCTGCCGCAAGACTTTTTTTCAGCCGTTCGTATTCAAGATAGAGCGCTCCCACGCCATCGGGGATCATCTCTTCGATATATAGCTGATACGCTCCTCCTGCCTCGTAGACCGATACTCTTCCGCGCGCGACTATCTTCATGCCGTCCGACGGTGAGAATGCAAGCGTCGACGCCGCCGAACGGAACATCACAGCCTTTAAAACACTGTGCTCGTCCTTTAGCGTCAGATAGATATGTCCCGACGAGTGGCGCTTGAAATTAGAGATCTCGCCCTTGACCCACAGATCGTTCAGCACCTGCTTGCTGTCGAGCAGCCGCTTTATATAATTATTGACCCGTGAGACCGTGGCAATGACCGCCTGTGTATTTGCCTCCATTTAAAAATATCCTCCAAATCAGCTTTGACTTGTATAAACCGCCGTTCATGCTTCCGGCATCGCGCGCTTGCCGGCTGCCATATATGCAAGGTATGCCGTTCCGACAGCGTTGTCCGACGAGAGCTCACGCGATGCAAAATGCACCTCCGCGCCAATGTCTCTTTCGAGAATTTCGCGTATTATCCCGTTTGAAGCCACTCCGCCGGCTATCATGACAGTGCCGAGCCCCTCCGATACAGCCGCTGTACTGATCGTTTTTGCAAGCACGTTCCCGAGATATTCAAAAACATCCCTTGCTGTGGCTGCATCCGGGCCTTCGATGCTCCTTAAAAGCCTCGTTTCCACTCCGGAAAGATTCATATATGCGCCCTTTACGGAAACGGGCAGCTTTTCCTTCGGCTTGTCCCCGTGCACGAGCGCCAGCTTTTCAAGCTCCGCGCCGCACGGAAACCGCATCCCCATCGCTACGCCTACTCGGTCAATGAGCTGTCCGGCGCTTATGTCAAGCGTTCCGCCGATGATCCTGCAATCGAAATTATAGCCGTTATATTCCGTGCGGAGTATCTCTGTAGTTCCTCCTGATATATGGACGGAAACGAACGGCTTCGCAAGCAGCTCCGTACAGCCTGATGATATGATCCCCGCCATGATATGCCCGTCCTGATGCGAGAATTCGTAAAGCGGAACGCCAAACGATGCCGCAACAGCGCGCGCATAGCCGTGCCCCACGGTAAAAACAGGCATATAAGATCCTTCGATAGAACGCGGTCTTGTGCTCACACCCACCGCCGATATTGCTCCGTGCGCCTTCGGGATAAGCTCCTCCAGCATCCCCGGCAGCTCCTTATTGTGTATGAACACAGCCTCGCTCTGCCGTATACCGCGGCTGCCCTTCTTCACCTCCAGCAGTCTGCGGAGCATGGTATGCTCCATTCCTCTGCACAGCGCCGCGGATGTTGTGTAATTGCTGGTATCTATGCCGAGAGTTATCATAGCTCGCTCATTACGCTGCCGAGTATCCCGTTTATAAATGACGGATCCTTATCATCGCAGTATTTCTTTGCAAGCTCCACAGCCTCGTTTATCGCGACCTTGGGCGGAACGTCGTCACAGTATTTCATCTCATAGACCGCAAGCTTCAATATCGACTTCGCAGCCTTTGAAAGACGTCTGAATGACCAGCCTTCCTTAAGATGTCTGCTTATCGTATCGATGATCTCCTGCTCATGCTCGATAACTCCTTCCGTGACCTCGGTTATATAACCGAGGTTCTGTTCGCACTCCGGCTTTTCATCAAGCATATACATACGTGCCTCATCCATTTCGTCCCTGTGCGACGAGAGCTGAAAAATCTGAGTGAACGCAGCCTCTCTCGCCTCGCTTCTTGTCTGTTTCTTCATAATCTTTATCGATCCTTTCAGTGATTATCCCCTTCTCATCCGCTCTGTGCGGTCTCTGTCTATTTTATTATACTATACCCCACGTGAAAAATCAAGAGTATTTGCACGTAAAATTCCATGATTATTACTATCTGATCAAGTGATAGTATAAATGTCATTAACATAACGGTTTAAAAACCGATCGCACCGTCCTGCACAGCCTCGTTCCCCTCCAAATCCCGCTTGTCGGATTTGGGCAAGGGAACAAGATGCAGAGCGTAACGACATACATAGCTTAATACGTCAACCGATATACAGAAAATAACAGACAAACATTCCGATATGATCGAATATATTCTCTCTTTGCCCAAAGACGAGCAGCTGCAGGCAAAAACACACTTTAGAGAATATATTCAATTATCAAGGGTTCAGCGAAAAGAAATAGACAGCTTTACTGAATATATAAGATCAAAAAAAATAAATCAGGAATGCAATGGGATCGAATTTAATTTTCATTCAAACACAATGGTTAAAAAGGCTGATCTTACAAAATCAGCCTTTTTAACTCATCCGTCACACTCCTTTGATTCCGACCGTTACAGGACCTCGAACCTGTATTCGGTCACATGCCTGTATGTTCTCCCCTTTCCGAGGATAGGCGACGGGTAATGGCTGTGCGCCATCGCATTTGGGAATACCTGCGTTTCAAGACAGAACGCGTCGTGAGGTTTGTATTCCTTATCGCCTTTTTTTACTCCCTCAGGAAGTCCGTTCGATGTATACAGCTGCATTCCCGGCTGATCGGTATACACGCTCATAGCTATGCCGCTCTCCTCGCTCCTTGCCTCCGCCGCAAAACGGAAGCCTCTGCCGTTTATCGCATAATTATGGTCGTAGCCGCCGAACAGCTTCAGCTGCTCATGATCCGCGTTTATATCCCTGCCTATCGGCTTTGCCGCCCTGAAATCGAACGGCGTTCCCTCTACCGACAGCACCTCGCCGGTGGGCATGCCTTCCGCGTCATTCGGAGTATAAAAGCCGGAATTTATCGAAAGCGTCTGATCGTATATGCTGCCGCTTTCATGTCCGTTGAGATTGAAGTAGCTGTGATTGGTAAGATTGCAAACTGTCTCTTTATCGCACACGGCGCGGTAATCTATGCGGAATGCATTGTCATCCGTCACACTGTACTTCATAGCCGTGACGAGCTTGCCCGGGAAGCCTTCCTCGCCGTCCTCCGACGTATATGTAAGCACCACCGCGTTCTCGTCCTCTATCTCGGTCACATACCAGAGCTTCTGATCAAAGCCCGCAACTCCGCCGTGAAGGCTGTTTCCGTTTTCGTTTATGCCGACATTATACTCCTTGCCGCTGAGAGTGAATTTTCCTCCGGCGATCCTGTTGGCGTGTCTGCCTATAGCGGCGCCGATATAGCCGTCGTTTTTGAGATATTCCTCAAGCGACGCTCTTCCGAGCACAACGTCGCGCGTGTTCCCGTCCTTATCCTTTACATAAATATTTGTTACTATACCTCCGTAGTTTATAACGGCAACGCTGAGACCGTTTCCGTTGTCAAGAATATATGAATAGACCTCTCTGCCGTCCGGAAGCGTTCCGTACAGTTTTTTGGTTACTGCCATTTATATTACCTCCTTGTATTGCGATTATCTATATTGTAGCACAAGCCGCTCCCGGTGTCAATCCTTTTTGTAGGATATAACGAAAATGTTACACTTTTTTCGTAAAATCGTTATGTTTTTGCGGGCTTGTCCTGTGCAAGCACCTCATACAGACATCCGCTCTGCGGAGGCATCTCTATCCTGAACGCTCCGCCGTCCGGCAGAAGCTCCGCATCCGTTTCATATTCAGTCCCCCCGCCGTACACAGTGTTCTCTGTGGCGATTATGAGCCGCAGCGCACGGGCTTTCAGATCCAGCTCCGCTGTCCGCGGCTCATCCGACAGGTTGAATACCGCGGCTATCCGCTCTCCGCCGCCCATGCGCTCGAACGCGTAGACACATGAACCGTCATCCTTACAGATCAGCCATCGAAAGCCGCCGCGCGGATAGTCCTTCGCGTAAAGCGCGGGATGGTTCATGTACACAAGGCAGATATCACGCATGAACCGCGCGAATCCCCGGTGGATGGGATAGTCAAGAAGGCACCAATCCTGCTCCCGTGACTCGTCCCACTCGCGGAACTGTCCCAGCTCGTTCCCCATGAAGTTCATCTTCTTGCCCGGATGAGCGTACATGTACATGTAAAGCGCGCGGGCCTGTGGAAATTTCTTGTCATAGTCTCCGTTCATCTTCTGTATTACCGAAGCCTTGCCGTGCACGACCTCATCATGAGAGAACGGCAGAATATATTTTTCATCGTAAAAGTACATCATTGAGAATGTAATACGGTTATACGCCGCCGCTCGTTCCCCGGTGTCACTCTGGAAATACGAGAACGTGTCGTGCATAAAGCCCATGTCCCACTTATAGTCGAATCCAAGTCCGCCCTCGGACGTCGGCGCGGTCACTCCCTTATACGCTGTGGAGTCCTCCGCGATCAGCATCACTCCTTTGTGGCGGCTCCTTAAGCCATCGTTCATCGACTGCAGAAATCTCACCCCGCCGTCGTTCACGCCCCGCGCCTCGTCGCCGTTCCAGTATATAAGATTCCGTATAGCGTCCATACGAAGTCCGTCAAAATGATACTCTCCGAGCCAGTAGTTCGCCGCCGAGCGCAGGAAGCTCCTCACCTCTCCGCGCGAATGCATAAAGTTGTGGCTGCCCCATTCGCTGTACCCCACATCCGTGCTCGGATATTCGTACAGCGCCGTGCCGTCGTAATACGCCAGCCCGTAATCGTCCACGGCAAAATGCACAGGGACATAGTCCATTATTACGCCTATGTTGTTTCGATGCAGCATGTCCACAAGCTCCATAAGCTCCGCCGCCGTGCCGTAGCGCGAGGTCGGGCTGAAAAATCCCGTCACCTGATACCCCCACGACTCGTCGCAGGGATGCTCAGCGAGCGGCAAAAATTCTATATAATTGTAGCCGTTCTCCAGAAGATACGGTATAAGCAGCTCTCCCAGCTCCGTATACGAGTAAAAATCGCCGTTTTCCTTCCTGCGCCATGAACCGGCATGGAGCTCGTATATATTTAAAGGCTCGTTCATCCTGTTCGTTCTGCTTTTCATCCACTTTTGGTCCCCGAACTTATAAGCGTTGAGGTCACGGATGATCGACGCGGTATTCGGCCGCAGCTCCATACCGAACCCGTATGGGTCGCAATGATCGATAACGCGCCCGCTCCCCTCATGTATCCTGTATTTGTACATCATCCCCTCGCGCGCCCCCGGCACGAACAGCTCATAAAAATTATCGATCCGCTCCATAGGCTGCTCCTCCCAGCCGTTAAACTCGCCTATGACCGATACCGCCGCAGCGTTCGGCGCATATGTACGGAACATAACGCCGCCGTTTACAATATGCGCGCCCATGAACTCATACGCGTCAAAGGAATTGCCGGTGTAAAAATCATATTTATCCATAAATACCTCCGTTTATTTTATTGACACTCGTCCAATAATGTATTATAATAATATTATAGACTACTGTACAGATAAAATCAATTTTCAATTTTGGTCAATAGACAATTAATTGACTGTTATCTAATATTGTACATAAGCTCAGAATCCAGGAGATGGTTCGGGCTTCCGGGGAGGTTATCATTATGGATCTCAGGACACAAAAAACACAAAAGGCGATAAAAAACGCGTTTATAGCGCTCAGAATGAAAAAACCGCTCAATAAAATATCCGTCACCGAGCTTGCAAAGGAGGCAATGATAAGCAAGGCGACCTTCTATCTTCATTATAAGGATATTTACGATCTCTCCGAGCAGCTTCAGGATAAGCTCGTGCTTGACATAGTCGCCGAGATACCGCATCCGGAGAGGATGTACACCGATTCCGCCGCTTACGCGCAGGGGATGATGACGGCGTTCGACGCGAACAAGGCTCTTACGAATATACTCTTTTCCGAGGATGAAAAACACCTTATCCCGGAAAAGATCGAAAGCTATATAAAAAATGCGATCTATGAAAACCGCCCCGAGCTGCGGGGGAATATCGGATTTGACATAGTGCTCTCAATGATAATAAACGGCTCGTTCTACGCCTACAGGAACTACATGGACAAGGCTCCGGAGGTCACCGCCGAATGGATCGGAAGGATAGCGCGGCTGCTCTCGGACTACATAACCGAAAACATCGCCACATGACGCATAAAAACAGGCACACCGTTCATTCCGGCGCGCCTGTTTTATTTATACATCCATGCATTTTTCTATTATATACGCCACGGCGCTTTCATCGCATGACGGGACCGTGCGTCCCGCAGCCGCCTTTACAGCCGGCTCGGCATTTTCGACCGCAAAAGCATTCCCGGCGGCGAGGAGCATGTCTATATCGTTCATGTTGTCGCCCACCGCAAAGACATTGCCGCGCTCGATACCCAAAAGCTCCGTGAGCTTTGTGAGCGCCTTACCCTTTGAAACTCCGTTCGCCACAACGTCAAGATACATGCTCCCGCTTCTTACACAGTATCCGTTGTCGTATTCGCGGCGGTATACCGGCTCGTATTTATCCAGCAGCTCGCGCTCGCCTATAAGCAGCGCCTTTATCCACGGCTTGTGCCAAACCTTCTCCGGCAGTGAATATGTCACGTCATAGGAGCGCGTTTTGAACCGCTCCGTTTCGGAGCACTCGCGATAGATATATACTTTTTCCTCCGAATACACCTCAAGTCCGATCTCCGGAAGCTCGTCGTGCACCCGCCTTATCGCATTTTTTCTGGGCTCCTCTATGAATTTTTCAAAAAGCGGCACGTCCTTTTCAAAATCATATATCTTCGCCCCGTTATGCAAAAGCGCGGGCGCGTTTATTCGCATCTGTGAGAAATACGCCCTCACCGCCGGGACCATCCGCCCCGTAGCTACGGTGAATCTGCCGCCCTCGCTTATAAAATATTCTATAGCCTCACGGTTCCGTTCGGAAACTTTGTGATCACTGTTCAAAAGCGTCGCGTCCATATCCGAAACCAGAAGCTTGCCTTCAAATTTTTTCATATGTCTCTCCTTATAACATGATCAACGGGCGGCATATGCCGCCCGTAATATTTATTCCGCTGTCCAGATATCGACCGGAGTCATGCCATTCCAAAGGAATACCTTGTCAGGCTCAAACCCTGCGTCGTATGTATGGGTTTCTCTTGAAACATCGATCAGCTTCAGCTGCACAAGCACACCGTCTTCATATCTTGCCGCATACATATCAAGACTGTTATCGTATATATCAGCCGTTATCACAGTTCCGTCAACTCCTAACAGTATTGATTCCGGCAGCTCGTTTACAGTCACCGAAAACTCCGCCTTTATATTGCTGTCATACACGCTTGTTACTGTTATCACCGCGGATCCCGGCGCCTTTGCCGTTATCGTTCCGTCTGCCGATACATCCGCGATATCAGATGCCGACGATGCAAAAACAACTCCATCCTCAAATGTATCCTCCGGTATCACACGCGCGTTAATAACAAACGTATCGCCGGTATACAGCTCCGCGCTCTCGCCGTCAAGCACTATACTCTCCGGAGCGGACAGACACGTTATGTCACATTCTGACGTATTGCCGTCAAGCACCGCGGCAGCTGTTCCGATAATATATTCACCGTTCATAACATTTATATTATATACTCCGCGCGGCAACTCAAAAATCGCTTTTCCGTTCACATCGGTAACAGCCGAATATATTCCCGTTCTTACCTCAGCGTCTGCCACCGGAGCGCCGCTGCCGTCTGAGACATTTACCGTAAGGTATCCGCTCATCACATCATCGGTCGTATAATAACTGAATGTATACAGTTCTCCGACGGATTTATCTACAGTATCTCCTTTTATGAAATCTATCATATTTATCGCCCCGTCATTCCCGGTGACCGGTTCGGACGCTGAAATAATATTTCCGTCATCATCGCAGACGGTCTGTGTATATACTCCGTCTCGATATGTGAGCCTGTAATTGTATATCTGCCCTTCTTCCATTCCTAATTCCGGAGCGGTCGTACTGAATATCTCATTTCCGTCCGCATCGCAGAATGTTATATACATATCTCCCGATATTGCAAGCCTGCTCTCTATAACGTACGTTGTCCCTTCGGTATATCTGTCCGGTGCCTCGGCAAACTCCATTCTTGCCTGACGGTTTGAATTCGCCCATCTTCCCGCCTTTACGACAAGGACTTCCCTTCCGTCTTCCGGTATCTCAAAGCCCGTATCGTTTCCACTGGAACGGCTGCCGAGAACTCTGTAGAGTATATCTCCGGTATCATACTCAGTGGTATCGGTAGTCTGATCGATGAGAAATTTATCGTCCTCCTCAAAGGTTTCCTCCGCGATCATCGTATCAGCTGTTATAAGATATTCCAGCTCCACCTCTGCCGACCCGGTTATACCGTCCAGCCCGGCGGTCACCGTTACCGTGCCCGGCTCTGCCGTACCGTCTATCAGAAGGACGTTTCCCTCCATTTCAAGAACGGCACTGTTGGACCAAACTACATCCGCATCCCTTATTATAACACCGTCGGCATCGTATACCTCCGCCGTGAATTCCACAGCTGTCTTTCCGCCGTTATTAGGGATATACGCTGTCACAGGTCCGCTTACAACTATGCTCGCAGGGGTAGTATCTGTTCCGCTTACCACTTCCACCCTGCATACGGCATAGATATCCGGTCTTGATTCAACGTACGCCGTTATATTGGCTGTACCCGATCCGACCGCCGTAACTGTTCCGTCTGCCGAAACGGAGGCAACTTCCTCGTTGTCGGCCACAAATACTACACTGCCCGCATCCGCCCCGTCAGGAAGCGCTCTTACAACAAGCTTTTCATTGTCCCCCGGCCGCAGCCTGAGCTCGGCTCTGTTCAGCTCAATACCGGAGAGCTCCACACTTCTTTCCGAAAGCGTTATGGTGAGCTCATTCTGTGCTCTGAACGCGCTTAATACCGTGCTTGCGTCGTTATATCCCTCGGCGCTTACATTCACGTCATACAATCCTGCGAGAAGTGTTGCGGTGATCTTTCCATCCGCTCCCGTAACAAAGCTTTCTCCGCCGATGTCCACCAACGCGCCGGGGACCGCACTTCCCGCTGCATCTGTGACATTTATTATTGAATCGGTTATCTCCGTATTCGTATATGCTTTTGTATTGTCAAGCAACACGCTGGCATACTGTGAATCATCGCTGTAGTTGCCGGACTCCTGCCTGAACGATATATTATTCGCCGGACCTGACGCGCTGCTGCTGCCAAGCTCCGTTTTACTGATCAGCTCTCCCTCCGCATCCGAGATCACTCTGTAGTACGTTCCCTTATGATATATAAGCTTGTAATTATACCATGTGTCGTCCTCGATACCCAGTATAGATGTGGAGATCACATCGACTTCGCCTTCCGAATCGGAAACCACCATTCTCGCATGGAACTCCTCGCCGTTTCCGGATGCATTCACATTATAATCCCGGAACATTATATCCGTTTCGAAAACACTGTCAGTATTGTCCGAAAGCTCGGGAAGGTCATTGAGATTCATATACGGATATCTTGTTCCCGATGCAAACCGCCCTACTCTCGCATTCATTACAGCTTCTCCGTCCGCCGTCTGCGTGGTCTCCCAACCGGTATTGCCGTCTCCGCCGCCGCGTCTGCGGCCGCCGACGCCGTACGTTATATGACCTATAGATCTGCTCTGATCCGATTCCGTCTGCAGCATCACAAAGTTTTCATACTCGGTCTCATCGTACTTTATATCAAATGTGTACTGGCGAGTATCTATAGTCTCCGTCTCTATACCGTTTGCAACGGCATAGTTGTAGATATCGGATCCCAGAATGCAGCTTATCACTATACCGTCCGGAAATACATTTTCACCTATGGTTATACCGTCGATCTCGATCGTTATTTTTTCAAGTCCGGAGTCAGCAAGAGCGCCGTCCGCAAATCCTGTCACCGGGATGCCGTCTATCGACGCCGGCAGCACCGCCTCCGTATCCCCGCCTTCATATCCGGTTATAAGTCCGCTCTCATCCGCTGTAAAACCGGAATCGACCGTGACCACCAATTCGGCAGTTTTTCCTCCGAAGGTCACTGTAACGGTCTGTTCGCCGTCAGCGTTGGGATCAAATCCGCTCACAGTATAGCCGTTTACGATCTCATCCGTACCGTCTACATAATGTGCCGTAACGACCATGCCGGTACTGTCAAAGCTCTCTCCGACCTTGTATTCAAGCTTATCCGGCTGATTCGTTATCTCTATAGACTCTACATCCGGCTTGAAGGTATCCTCCGCAAGGTAGAAGCCTATATGCGGCGGCTGGTTATACGCCGTCTGCTCCGCCGCGACTCCGCTGCGGTATACCGGATCATGCATCAGCGTCGGCAGCTTGTACTCGGTCACATCAGTTGTCGTATATACCCTGAGCGCCGAATTATCGTATGTCGGATACACAAGCTCCTCCCTCCAGTCGCCGAAAAGATCAGCCTGCAGAGCCGGATTGTTTTTTGTGCCGTTTATCGATGTGCAGCCGTCGGCATTGAATATCTGCTGCATCCACATGCCGTTCCATGATGATACGCTCGTTCCGTCAAGCGATTCGTCATACAGGTCGCCGTCCCAGAATATCCTGAAGTTCTGTCCTATCCCGGAAGACGCGTCCGAAAACGAGCCGGTCCCGTCGGCTATATAATCTCCCGCTAATGACGACACCTGATAATATCCGCCCATACCGGTGTTTGCCATAAGTCCGCGTCCCGTATCGCGCGACGCGCCGAAATGCGCCAGCTCCTCACCGGTCGCAGCGCTGTAGACCGTCATGCCGTAATCCGCCTGCGATCCCTGCGATGACGTTGTGCTTTCCGTTATGGTATATCCTCCGCCTTCATGGACCGAAAAATATTCCAGGCCGGGACTTGTCGGATCATAGTCGCCTATATGGAGCGCGTCGCCGTGGCCGCGTCCCGAGCTCCATTTCACAGAAAGATCGTCATCAAAACAGATCGAACCCGTGAGCAATTCATCCTTGCCGTCATCATCCACATCCGCGACAGTTATGTTATGGTTTCCCTGTCCCGCGTACGCGCCGCCGTATACTCCGTATTCACCGCCGTAATCGTAGGTGTCATGACTTGCCGCCAGCGTGAGACGTCCGTCCACAATGTTATACGCGGCAACAGTAGTCCTGTCGTAATATCCTCGCACGGTCACAGCCGCCGGATGCTCACCGTCAATATAAGCAACAGCGCCCAAGAATCTGTCCACTCTGTTCCAATTGTCTATATTTCCTCCGGAATCCCTGCCCCAGTATCCGTCATTGCTTGTCCTGCTGTACGGATAGAACACAGTATCCGCCGCCGTGCCGTCGCTCTCAAAATACGTATAATATTCGTCACCCTCGGCAATACGTCCACCCGCATTTACGTAGACCGCAGAATTATCACCGGCACGAACAGCCTCGTCAAGGCTCACGGAGTTTACGTAATTGCCTTCGGAATCCATTGAGCCGGGCGCTGTTTTGCAGCACAGCTCCGCCTGTCCGTCCTGATCGAAGTCATACACCAAAAACTGTGTATAGTGCGCTCCGCCGCGGATATTTCTTCCGAGATCTATACGCCACAGAAAGCCTGTTTCCATATCATACGCGTCAAGAAGCACATTGCCGGTATAACCGCCATTACTGTTATCCTGCGCATTGCAGTCCCATTTTACTATCAGCTCATAATCGCCGTCACCGTCCAGATCACCGCAGGAGGTATCGCCTACCGAATACGAATACGTGTTTTCGTCCTCTAAAGTAACATCATCCGGCTTATCAAGCTGTATATCGAAATAATTTTCGCTTTGCACGCTCACCGCCGCGCACGGCTCGCCGCCCTCAAGAGCCACGGAATACGTATCCGAAGCGCTTCCGGAAGCGTCTATATAATTCGTGCTGTCCGTCACGGTCTCAAGCTCCTCACCGTTTTTGTACACGACAAAATCGGGAGCCGATACGATATTTTCTACCGATGACTCGTTTCCCAAAAGCCGCCATGACAGAAACACCCCGTTTCCGGTGTCCACCGCGACAAGCCCTCTGTCGAGCGCCTCCATTTGCCTTGTGTGATCCGTTCCGTCATAGTTATAAGTGACACTCACCGTACCGCCTTCCGCCGCGAATGCCGCCGGCGAAAAAGCCGACGCCGCCGATGCGGCAACCGCCGCGGACAGGATCGCAGAAATGTATCTTTTCATATGAAACTACCTCTCCCGGTCATAAATATTGTATATTTTCAGACACTGACCTATATATAGTATATCATAAAAACTCCTTGTTTGCTATATAAATTTTGTGATTTTTTCTCAAAAAATCAGTGGTTTGCCGTGAAAAAAGGACGCGCCACCTAAGTGGCTGCGCCCTTTTATACATCCGTATCATGAAAGCCTCGGGATATACTGCTCCCATTCGCTTTTAGGTATCCCCAGCGTCGTAAGTGCATTTTCGGCAGTCGTACCCATCGCCTCCATGAAATTTCTCACCAAACGCACTGTTGTATCCTTGATACCTTCCTTGATACCTTCCTTGATACCTTCTTTTCTTCCTTCCTCTCTTTCCTCGTGTCCGTATGCCTCAACAGCATATTCCTGATCAAACAATGTATCCAGCATCTCGATCACCTCCGCTTTTCTTGCCTCCAAAAACTCCTTTAATATGTCGTTCTCGGTACATATTCTTATTATCTCCTCTATAGCCTCTTTTGTTCTTCCCTTTTCCCTTACCTGCTCGTCACTCACACGAGTAAATTTTATATACTGGTCAAGTATATTATTCTCATCGCTCATGTGCAGTACATTTACCTTCACGTTTACCGCTCCCTCAACACCTCCGAAATTAGTATCCATAAGCGTTACAATATCCCCGGGATATTCGTCCTTTCCCGTATAAACCACATAAAACCGGGGGACAGGCAGACGCACTGCTTTTCGGCTGTACAGATTGTATTTATTCTCCACTATGTATTTATGTGTCCATTCCACAAAATACTCCAGCAGTCTGTACGCTATATTATCAGACCACACACTCTGTGCTTCGCAGAAATATAAAAATATAGATGACGATCCGATCGATAACGCAAGATCATTATACAATCCGTTCACAAGTACATTCTGTATCGTGACATTTGCGATCGTATCAAGCTCAGCTTCGCTTACATCAGGCTTCAATACCCTGCACAGCTGCCTCAGATATTTCGTTTCATTAAACAACGCCGAAAACACACTATCCTTTATTGTCCGTTTTACTGCCTTTTCACCATTACTGTGCATAATATCACCCTCTTTGATATATATTATACCATATTTTAATTGTATTTTCAAGGATTTTATTCGGAGATCATTGAAAATTCATATTTATTTTTACTTGCCATAAAAAAGGACGCGCCACCTAAGTGGCTGCGCCCTTTTGCCGTTATGCTTTTTCAAACATTATTCTGTTGCTGATGATGTACTGCCCGCGTACTCCTCAAGCTTGTTATATGCTTGTTTTCCGAGACCGTACCAGTTGTTGTTTTCCGAAGCACCACCACCATAATTCTCCTTCAAATCGGTAAGGTAGTTTAACGCTATACTGCTTATCGTACGATTATTTGCATCGTCATCAAACGCTCCATATGCTGTCCTTGTCCCACCGTCTTTATACGTAAACTTGAGCCAAGCTCTGAATGACAGCGGCAATTTGTACTGATCAGCTGTCAGCTGCGCGATTATCGAGAATGCGTTCACACCATCTACTGAAGTGAATCCGCTCTCAAACATTGTGCGGTATCTGTTGCCGTGCCATTTTTCGGAGTCTGCAATAATAAACGGTGATGTAGCATCAAAATCGGTCGTATTCGAGAAGTCCATACCTCTCTTATAATCCACATCCGGGGTGTCCAAGCCTACTCTTTCGAGTATCTCTGTATTGACATATCCCATCACACGCATTCCGCTTGTGTCCGTCTCTCCGTTCCATGTGAGCCTTAAGCTTGCGCCGGTCGCCGTGTCTATCTGCGCCCATACGGCGTAGATGCACTTGCCGGTATTTTCACTGCTGCTGTATTCCGCAATATTATTCGGTATTTCATCACCCGCGGCATAAAGACCGTCATTTGTTCTGGGTCCGCCGCTATTGAGCGTAACAAGCGCATAGCCTATGAATGTTATACCATCGCCGGTTCCGTTTGTCAGACCGGTAAGCGTGCTTTCATCCGGGAATACGTTGTTTGCGAACGTTACCTGCATGCTGCTGTCGTCCCAGTTGGAGTATACGGTATACGGAGTCTTTACTTCTTCAACATACTGCGCAGTAAATGTTACATCGCTGTTCACAGTATAAGTCATATCACCTTTGTACTGGTTTTCATCGCCGTCTGTTGTCCAGTGTGAGAATACGTAAGTCTTGCCGTTCTCCGTATATGAAAGTGCCGTGATGTTCTCAAATGAAAGTTTAGTATTGTCACGTACACTCGGTATCGAGCTCGTCTCACAGACCACTCCGTCTTTGTCATTAACTTTGTAAACGAAGCTAACGGTATGTGTGTTCTCTACCTTCTTAAGTATAGGATAGAGCGTTATGGGTCCGGTGACCGGCCCGGTATACGGAGTCTGTGTACTTCCGGACCCATTAGCAGACCAGCCTGTGACCTCGTATGCGTTGTTCAAACTGATCGATACCCGGCTGCTTACGGACGGATCGATGCCTTCCGTGCCGTTTGTTATCGTGTGACCGTAATCAACAGCCGCCGTATACTTGTCCGTATCGGGGTAGATTATACTTGTTCCGTCGTCACCATACACGGGTATCATATACGTCACTATCGGTCTGTATACAGCAAGGAAGCTTTCCGCATTTACCGCATATTCTTTCGTCACTGTGTACTCCGGCAGCCTTGCGACCGACACATTCTCGTTTCCGCTCTCCGAAGGCATTACGGCATACCAACCGTCAAAGCTGTAGCCATCCGCAGTCTCCGCGACAAGCTTCGATCCGGTTTCAAGCGTTGTATAATTCTTACCATCCGTATCGATATTCGCGCTGTGCGCTATCGTCACATATACCGGATAGAGATCCATGTTCTTGTTGACAACGGTCTCGCTCGTTACGAGCATGTCAAAAGTATCCGTTTCCTTGTTAAACGCTACATAACCGCTTTCGGGCACCGTTTCCGGCTCCGTCCAGCCGAGAAATACTCCGTTTTCAACAGTAAGCTCCGGAAGTTTTGTATTGACCGTTTCACCGAGCGTATCGCCGTTCTTTTTGGACTCTGTATAAGGTTCTGTTTCTCCGCCCACATGGTAAGTCACGTTTACATTATAATTATACTCTATCTTGACCTCGTATTCCTCGTCAACATCAAGTTTTGTATCCGGATCCTTAGGCGTATAATTACCGTCTTCACCTTTAACAAGCTCGATCTCGTTGCCGTCCTCGTCAACAAGTGTTATATCTCCCACCGTTACCGTGTCGTTTCCATCGGGCATAATCACCAAACTGCCGTCATCGCTTACCTCGTATCCGGGATTCGGCTTATTTTCGCCGAGACCGGCGTCATCACCTATATTGGTCGTGATGTTTACCTTATACTTAGCATAGAGCGGATAAAGTTCCATCGGCGCATAAACGCGTTCGTCGTCCTTCATCACATAACCCAACGCTTTCTTTGAATCGGATGTGATATACTGTACATCCTCACCCTCTGTTGTGCCTTTGGAAACATCAAAGAGGTAGGTTTTATCTATCTCTCTCATTTGGTTCATGTCGACCCAGCCGAGGAATTTGTAGTTTGTAACAGGCTTGGTTTTGGCAGCCTCTCCAACTCCTACCGGATAATCACGTGTGGCTATGTCTTCTTCTTCCAACCTGTCCAGTGTCGTCTCATTCTGTGCAGGAATGTTGTTTGATTGCTTAAATATCAAAGACTGATATTTTCTCGCCATTGTAGGTGTATTATCCCAATCCGAAGGATTGTTATATCTGTTGTCAACTGTTGTTATACCTGTATTCAAATTATAGCCGGTAGTTTTTACTCCTTTTTCGTTATACTGGTTAACGCTCGCCGAGGCTTTCAGAAGAACATATTCCTGATTATTGGATGAAAAATTCCCGTATGGAGTGTTTTTTAGTGTCCAACTGGTTTTATTTTGATTCCAAACGATCTCATGTCCTTCTTGCTGGGTAGTACTTTTCAATTTAAACGTGTATGGATTTCCTATGCCTCCGTTACCGTTACTGTAGTGAAGCATTCCATAAAAATTATAACCTTTATTAAGAATTACATTAACATCAGCAGCATCTCTTCCCAAATCTCCTCCACCGTCTCGATAGACAACTTCAGAACTAGCGGCACCCGGGAAATCCGTATAGGTTATAAATGAGGTTTTGTTATATTTGATACCGTTGCCACCTATAGTTATAACACCATATAAAATCATGGGTTTGACTACCGTACTGTCATATTGCGAAAGTTTTTCTTTTAAATCATCAAGCCCCGATCCATCGTATCCATGATTAAATTCCGGCTGTTCAGCCGACCAATAATGAAACGTCGTATCCTGTCCAACACCCGGCTTGCCTAAAACAGTAAGTAACCCATCATAGTTTGTGTCGTGATCAACCCAAACTTCAGCATATGGAGATAAATCAACATCTCGTCCTCTTACATAATAGAAGTCAGACACGCCGCCACCCCATCTCTCAATCTCCTCCGGCATCCATGCGGTTACCTTATATTTGAACTTAGCGATATACAGATTTTGATCAAATATCTCGTCCTCGTCTATGTAGTACTTCTCGTCACGGCTCACGCATACAGCATCGTCCAACGATACCGTACTCCCCGCTTCCGACTGTGAATAGTCTTTTCTGTACCAACCGTCAAACATATATCCTTCCGGCACCGCCGCTTCACTGCCGCCGAAATTGAAAGTAACATACCATCCGGTGTCATCGGATTCGATAACGGTATTCATTGTGCTGTTTTCTGCGGCATCGATCACCAATGTGTCTGTGCCGGTAGCTTCGAACACCGCGTGGATATTCGCGCTGACTCCGATATATACGGGATAGAGTGTCATAGTTTCCGTTACCGGAGTTCCGGCAGCGACAAATGTTGTTGCGTTTATATCGTTCTGTGTAGCCTCTGTTTTTGATTTGTTCTTATCACGCGTCCATCCGTAGAACTGCTGACCTTCTTCGGCTTTTGCATCCGCAAACTTCAGCGGCTCATTATATGAATGTTTTATTGTTGCGATAACGTTATTCCCGCCAACGTCCGTGAAGTTAATGTTCGCCGTATAGTGCGCTACATATACCGCGTTATCATCGGCAGGTGCGTTATATGTTGTCTCTGTCCCTAAAGGCTCATCGCCGGTTATCGAGACAGTACCGTCATTGTTTATCTGACCATTGTACCAGCCTTCGAAATTATACCCCGGATTTACCGTTGCGGTGAGTGTTACCGTATCGTCATACGTATCGGTTATCTGGCTGACATATCCCGATTCCGTGCTGAGTCCGTCACGGTACCCTTCCGCACCTATCGACACCGTACCGGCGTTCGGGAAATCTGTACCGACAGAAACGCTTTTACCGTGCACCGGCATCTCTGCATTATAGTCTATGATCCACTTATTTGTATGGGAGACACCTTGTTTATTCAAGAACTCGTCGCATCCGGTTCCGCTTATTTCGTTTCCGACAAAATCGAAAT
>DVNB01000105.1 GCA_018714695.1 Candidatus Ornithomonoglobus merdipullorum
GTACGGGCTGATAAAGGACGATGCTCCGGAGGTGAGCGAAGCGAATGAAATTCCGTCAAAAAAGACGGACGGCAAGGCTCTGCATGCCCGGATTGAACATGATAAAATTCTCGATACAGATAATAAAGAGAAGAGAGCTGAGAAAGAGGTTGATTCGCCAAATATTTTCGAAGCTGTATTTAGGAAGTACGGGCTGATAAGGTCTGATGCCTCGGATGTGAGCAAAGCAAATGAAATTCCGGAAAAAAAGCAGGACGGCAAGTATCTGCATATCCGTATTGAATACGATGAAGTTCTTGATACAGATAATAAAGAAAGAAATGCTGAGCAGGAAGTATTAAACAAAACAAGGGAGCTGACTGATGAAGAGAAGGATTTTGTCAAGAAGGCTCTTGGATGGGGAGATAAGCAAATAGCAAAGTGCACGATCGAAGAGAATAGTCTGAACGAAGGAAAGATAGTTATTCATTATAGGACTGATCGATGCGACCTTGAAGGGAAAAGAGCCGAAAACGGTGTTCTGTATGTGAGAAAACGAATCGAATATAACGGGATAATTATTGAAGGAGTATTCCCGAAATTTGACAGTGTGTTTTCAACATATCTCTCACCTGAAAATCAAAAAAGCAATGCTTATGCTAAGGAGTGCAATGCAAAATTAAAAGAAGCAATAAAAAATGATCCTGAGTTAAGAAGCAGGTTTACGGATGAACAGCTAAAGGATATTGAAAATAACAGAACGCCAACCGGTTATGTATGGCATCATAACGAAGAGCCCGGTAAAATGGAGCTTGTTAAAAGGGAAGACCATGACCGAACAATTGGCGGTGCGGCACATACCGGCGGCAATGCTCTATGGGGGCCGGATAGTGTTGACAACGCTCGGAAAGGAGAAAGTTTTTGATGAAAAATATTTCTACAGAATGTAAAGGCTCATACAATGAGCTGATTTGGCAAGAGGCTGAAAAACATTTTGATATAGTTGTAAGAAATGATATCAAACTATTCTTGAAGGCAAATAACGGCGGCTATCCCAAAAAAGATATTATAATTGTAGATGGGATGGAATATGAAGTCAGAGTATTTCTGTCTTTGGACAAAAATGACGAACACTATTGTATTGAAAGACCGCTACGGTATTTTTTAGAGAAAACAAAAGCAAGGATAATTCCGATAGGGTTGGATTCAGGTGATAATTATTACTGTGTAAACAATGAAACGGGCAAGGTGTACTATTGGAGTGCAAGCAATGACAGTTATTATTTAATTTCCGACTGCCTTGAAGATTTTATAGATTTATTTGCATGAGCAGTGTATCAATGTAATATCTGATAAAGAAATTTCGTTCAAGGATTTGTAGAGAGATATCCTGCCTATTTCAACTCATATGAAGCATTATCAACAGCCCCCGCATCAAGGCGAATGCCTTGGCGCGGGGGCTGTGTCTATGTACCTATATGCCGAAGATTAGCTTCAGTATCCCGGCAAAGCATTTTGGAACGCGTTTTACGACAACCTTCATACAGATCAGCCTCCTTTACCATTTACAAAGACAAAGATACCCGAAAATCGTCAGCATCAGCATTTCTATCACGGCGAGAACGTACAGCGGGCACAGAAGCCCGAGCAGGATGCCCAGACAGAAGGCAAGTATGCTCAGCCCCACAGCCTTTGACGCGCCGCGCATACAGAAGTTTATCATCTTAAAGACCTCCGTATCGGTCGTTTTTGTATCATGCCATATAATATGCATCCGCAGGTCGGAGTGTTACAGAACGCAACAAACACTCGTTACAATAAAATTAAGTAATGATTATTATTGTTTTGTGCAGTATGCACAAAAGTATCAACAAATTCCATTAAAGATTAACAATATGCAAACTGACGAAAAAATGATATAATAATGTTGGATTTATGTGAATTATATAATATGCGTGTGGTATGTGATATTGTGCGCATATTGTTTTAAGGAGGAAAATAAATGTATAAGAAGCCTGCAATACCTTTTAAGGGTACGAAGACACAGGAAAACGAGCTGCGTGATTTTATCCTGCAGGAAAAGGATACGCCGGGAGCTCTTATGCCTGTGCTCCAGAAGGCCCAGGAGATCTACGGCTATCTGCCGATAGAGGTCCAGACGATCGTTGCCGACATGCTCGGCCTTTCACTAAGCGAAGTTTACGGAGTCGTAACGTTTTATTCCCAATTTTCTCTCAACCCGAAGGGTGACCACAGAATAAGCATATGCCTCGGTACGGCGTGCTATGTAAAGGGAGCCGACAAGATACTCGAGGCGCTTGAGGAAAAGCTTGAGATCAAGGTGGGTGAATGTACGCCGGACGGCGTTTTCTCACTTGACTCATGCAGATGCGTCGGAGCCTGCGGTCTTGCGCCGGTCATGATGGTGGATGACGATGTTTACGGCAGGATGACTGTTGACCAGATCGACGGCATACTGCAAAAGTACATATCGAAGCACCATGAGGCGAAGCGCAAGAAGAAGTGAGAAAGAAGGAGGGAAATAAATGCTTAGTATTGAAGAATTGAACAAGATCCGCGCCAAGAAAAAGGATCTCGTGGCTATGCGCCATCACGGCGAGCAGACACAGAAGAAGGGCGCGTACAAATATCAGGTCCTCGTATGCGGAGGAACAGGCTGCACATCATCGGGCAGCAAGAAGGTCATAGAGACGCTTGAGGCGGAGATCAAAAAGAACGGACTTGAAAAGGATGTTCATATCGTTCGCACAGGCTGTTTCGGACTTTGCTCGCTGGGACCGATAATGATAGTATATCCCGAGGGTTCGTTCTACGCGAGAGTTACGACTGACGAGATACCGAAGATCGTTGAGCAGCATCTTAAGAACGGCAAGGTCGTAAAGGAGATGCTCTATGAGCAGACCGTAAAGCCGGACGGAACGGTAATATCGCTTGACGAAACAGACTTTTACAGAAAACAGCTCAGAGTAGCGCTCAGAAACTGCGGCGTTATAGATCCTGAGGATATAGAAGAATACATAGCAACGGGCGGATATCAGGCGCTTGCCAAGGTGCTCACATCAATGACGCCCGACGACGTTATAGACACGCTTTTGAAATCGGGACTGCGCGGCAGAGGCGGCGGCGGTTTCCCGACGGGACGCAAATGGGCATTCGCCAAGGCTTCCGTTGACGATCAGAAATATGTCTGCTGTAACGCCGACGAGGGAGACCCGGGAGCGTTCATGGACCGTTCGATACTCGAGGGTGATCCGCATTCGATACTTGAGGCGATGGCGATCGCCGGATATACTATAGGCGCGGATAAGGGATATATCTATGTCCGCGCGGAGTACCCGGTAGCGGTCGAAAGACTGCGCATCGCGATAGCTCAGGCGGAGGAATACGGGCTTCTAGGAAAGGGTATATTCGGCACAGATTTTTCGTTTGACGTGGAGCTTCGTCTCGGTGCGGGCGCGTTCGTCTGCGGTGAGGAAACGGCTCTGATGACGTCTATAGAAGGTCACAGGGGCGAGCCACGTCCTCGTCCGCCGTTCCCTGCGGTAAAGGGACTCTTCGGCAAGCCTACGATACTCAATAACGTTGAGACCTATGCGAATATCCCGCAGATAATCATGCGCGGCGCAGATTGGTTCTCCGGCATGGGTACGGCTACATCGAAGGGCACGAAGGTATTCGCGCTCGGCGGAAAGATAACGAATGTCGGTCTTGTCGAGGTACCGATGGGAACCACGCTCCGTGAGATCGTTGAGGAGATCGGCGGCGGTGTTCCGGACGGCAAGAAGTTTAAGGCTGCGCAGACCGGCGGACCTTCCGGCGGATGTATACCGGCGTGTCATATGGATGTGCCTATAGATTATGAAAACCTTATCGCCCTCGGCTCTATGATGGGCTCGGGTGGACTTATAGTAATGGACGAGGACACCTGTATGGTCGACATAGCAAAGTTCTTCCTCGAATTCACGGTCGACGAGTCGTGCGGAAAGTGTACACCGTGCCGTATCGGTACGAGAAGACTTTATCAGTTCATCGATAAGGTGACAAGGGGTGAGGCTGAGCTTGAGGATATCGACAAGATCAAGGAACTCTGCGCGCATATGAAATCGACATCGCTCTGCGCGCTCGGTCAGTCGACACCGAACCCCGTTATTTCGACGATGCACTACTTCGAGGATGAGTATATAGCTCACGTAAAGGATAAGACGTGTCCGTCGGGAGTATGTAAGGATCTTCTTAAATACAGGATCCTTCCCGACAAGTGTAAGGGCTGTACGCTCTGCGCAAGGAACTGTCCGGTGGACGCTATATCCGGCGCACCGAAGAAGCCGCATGTTATAGACCGCAACAAATGTATCAAGTGCGGACTCTGTATGCGCAACTGTAAGTTTGATGCTGTCGTTAAGGAATAAGGAGGTTTGGAACAGATGGTAAATTTAAAGATCAACGGCATGAGCGTAAGCGTACCGGAGGGATATACCATACTCCAGGCCGCTAAAGAGGTAAACATAGAGATACCTTCGCTCTGTTATTTAAAGGATGTAAACTGTATAGGCGCGTGCCGCGTCTGTGTTGTTGAAGTAAAGGGCAGAAAGGGACTTGTTGCATCGTGCGTATACCCGGTAGAGGAGGGGATGGAGGTCCTCACAAACACTCCGGCTGTGCGCGAGTCGAGAAAGACCACGATAGAGCTGATACTTTCCACGCACCATAAGAAGTGCCTTTCGTGCGTCAGAGGAAATAACTGCGAGCTTCAGAAGATCGCGTTCGACTACGGCGTTGACGAGGACAGATTCGCACAGGAGGAGATCCAGTACGAGATAGACGATCACTCGCCGTATATCATAAGAGACAACAACAAGTGTATACTCTGCCGCCGCTGTACCGCTGCCTGCAATAAGATACAGGGAATAGGCGCGATAGGAGAGATAGGCAGAGGCTACAAGGTACATATAGACTGCGCGTTCGAAAAGAGCCTCGGAGAGGCTCCGTGTGTGGGCTGCGGACAGTGTATAGTAGTCTGCCCGGTAGGCGCGCTCAACGAAAAGAGCAACATTGACGAGGTATGGGATGCCATAGCTGATCCCGAGAAAAAGGTAGTGTTCTTTACGGCACCGTCGATAAGGGCGACGCTCGGCGAGTGCTTCGATATGCCGATAGGAACGAATGTGGAAGGACAGATGGTAGCCGCGATACGCCGTCTCGGAGTGGACAGCGTGTTCAACATGGACGTAACGGCTGACCTCACGATAATGGAGGAGGCAACGGAGTTCATCGAGAGGATAAAGAATCTTGAAACGCTCCCGATGTTTACAAGCTGCTGTCCGGGCTGGGTAAAGTTTGTGGAGCATTACTATCCGGACTTCATCCCGAATCTTTCGACCTGCAAATCACCGCAGCAGATGTTCGGCGCGGTATTAAAGTCGTATTATGCGCATAAGATGGGCATTGATCCGAAGAAGCTGTATGTCGTAAGTGTTATTCCGTGTACGGCGAAGAAGTTCGAGTGTGCGCGTTCGGAGGAGAACACGTTTAATTTCTGCGACGTAGACGTTTCGCTCACGACTAGAGAGCTTGCAAAGATGATAAAGGGCGCGGGTATGAAATTTGCGGATCTTCCGAAGGAGAAGTTCGACGATCCGTTCGAGACAGCTTCCGGCGCGGGAACGATATTCGGTGCGACCGGCGGAGTTATGGAGGCGGCTTTGAGAACGGCTGCGGATATTATAGAGGGCGGATCTTCAAAAAAGATAGATTTCAAGGAGATACGCGGTACCGCAGGTATAAAGGAAGCCAACTACACGATAGGCGGAAAGTCGTTTAAGATCGCTGTCGTATCGGGTCTTGAGAATGCGAGGACGGTGCTCGAAGCCCTGCGCTCCGGAGAGAAGAAGTACGACTTCGTAGAAGTGATGGCATGCCCCGGCGGATGTATAAACGGCGGCGGACAGCCAATTCAGGGAGACAGCGTTAGAAACTATGTCGATCTCAAGAGCCTCAGAGCGAAAGCGCTCTATGATTCGGATAAGAAAAATAAGCTCAGAAAATCACATGAGAGCCCTGTTATAAAGATGCTCTACGACGAGTATTTCGATGCGCCCGGCAAGCACCGCGCGCACAGGCTCCTGCACACATCATATGTGAAGAGAGAGAAGTTTTAATATATCAGTGGGGTGCAGAAAAACTCTTTGAGTTTTTCTGTGCTCCTTTTTTATGCGCGGATATTGCAATTCCTATTGAAAAGTGGTATACTAAACGAAAGAATACACACAGGAGATGCGAAATGGAATATATCATACGAGAATACGAGGAAAAGGATCTGCCGAGGATGCTTGAGATCTGGAATGAGGTTGTTGCGGAGGGCGATGCGTTCCCGCAGGAGGAGCTGCTCGATATTGACGGCGGCAGAGAGTTTTTCGGCGCCCAGACGTATACGGCGGTCGCTGAGGAGTGCGGCACGGGCGAGCTTTGCGGGCTGTATATCCTGCACCCGAATAACATAGGCAGATGTGGTCACATATGCAACGCGAGCTTTGCTGTAAGCTCAAGGCGAAGGGGCGCGCGAATAGGGGAAAGGCTTGTAAGAGACTGTATGAAGCAGGGCGCGGCTCACGGTTTTTTGGTATTGCAGTTTAACGCGGTGGTTGCGGCGAATACCCGCGCAAGAGCGCTCTACGAGCGTCTCGGCTTTGTCAGGCTTGGAACGATACCGAAAGGGTTTCGAATGAAGGATGGGCATTATGAGGATATTTGTCCGTATTACCACACTTTGTGATAGAAAGGATGGCACACCCACGGTCAATTCCTCATGGGTCGTCATTTCGAAGTGTCGCTTTTGTACGTGAAAACAGTGATTTGCGGTAAAAAAGTTATTGACACGGCGGTGGATCTATGGTATCATATAAGTGTAGCGAAAGCTGCGGGCGCCGAGTCCCGGAGGGGGCTTGGGCTTTTGAGATTAGTTTAGATTAGAAAAGCTGAGACGGGAATAGATAATTATGCAATTACAGACAACACCGCAATACCGTTCCGCTTTCTGCGGAACTTTTTTATTTATTCCCGGAAAGGAGAGATCTATGTACAATTTGACGATCGAGCAGGTGAAGGAGCTTGCGAAGGATTACAGTATAATCCCGCTTGTCACGGAGGTGCGCGGGGATATGGATACGCCGATAAGCGTGTTTAAGCGCATGGCGGCTGAGAAAGAATGCTTTCTGCTTGAGAGCATAGGCAACAGTCTTGTTACTGCCAGATATTCTTTCATCGGAAGGAATCCCTTTCTGATGTTTTCGGGGACCGGGAGCGATATGGAGATAAGGTATTTCGATGGAAGAACAGAAAAAAAGACCGGGCGGCCCATGGAGGAGCTTGAGAGACTGGTGAATATGTATCGTGCGCCGGAGCTTGCGGATATCCCATCGTTCAGCGGCGGCGCAGTCGGTTTTTTTGCCTATGATATAATAAGGCAGTATGAAGATCTGCCGAATGTGAACGAAGATGATCTTAAGCTGCCTGACCTGCATTTCATGTTTACTGACGAGATCATTGCATTCGATCATGTCAACGGAAGGATCGCTATAATAGTGAATATACATACAGGTGAAAACATTGTTGCGGCATATGAGGAGGCTAAGCAGCGCGCGGAGGCGATAAAGGCTGAGATGGAGGATTACTCGCGGCTTGATGTGAAAACGGAGCCGCCGAAGAAGACGAAGCTCGCACCAACGTCGAATATGACCAAGGAAGAGTTTTGTTCCAAGGTAGAGCGCGCAAAGGAGTATATCGCAAACGGCGATATTTTTCAGGTCGTTATCTCACAGCGGTTCTCGGTCGAGACTGATGTGGATCCGTTCAATGTGTACAGAGCGCTTCGGGGAATAAATCCGTCGCCGTATATGTACTATCTTAATTTCGGTGATTATCAGATCGTAGGCGCGTCACCGGAGATGCTTGTTAGGGTCGAAAACGGTGTAGTGCAGACCGGTCCGATAGCCGGAACAAGACCGCGCGGCAAGACAGTCGCGGAAGATCTTGCGCTTGAAAAGGATCTGCTTTCTGATGAAAAGGAGATCGCGGAGCATACGATGCTGGTGGATCTCGGCAGAAACGATATAGGCAGGGTGAGCGAATTCGGCTCCGTTAAGGTTACAAGGTTCAAATATATAGAGAGGTTTTCCCATGTCATGCATATAATTTCCGATGTGGAGGGAAAGCTCAGGAAGGATAAAACGTGCTTTGACGCTCTTGCGGCGACGCTCCCGGCCGGGACGCTTTCGGGTGCGCCGAAGATAAGGGCCATGGAGATAATCGATGAGCTTGAAACAAAAAAGCGCAATGCCTACGGCGGCGCTATAGGGTACATAAGCTTTAACGGTAATTTTGACAGCTGTATAACTATACGTACAGGGGTGTTCAAGGACGGGCGCGCATACGTTCAGGCGGGCGGCGGTATAGTCTATGACTCAAACCCTGAGTCGGAGTATATGGAATCGGTGAACAAGGCATCGGCGATGCTGAAAGCTATAGAGGAAGCGGGTGAGATAAGATGATCGTGATGATAGATAACTATGATTCATTTACATATAATTTATGTCAGTATATCGGTTCTGTGGACAGTGACGTACGCGTATATAGAAACGATGTTGTTACTGCCGATGAAGTCATGGCGTTGTCGCCTTCACATATAGTTCTGTCTCCCGGCCCCGGCTACCCGTCCTCGGCGGGGATATGCGGCGAGCTTGTTAAGCGCGCGGGGAACATACCGCTTCTGGGCGTCTGCCTCGGACATCAGGCGATCGGTGAGGCTTTCGGCGCAAAGATAGTGAGGGCGCCGCGGATAATGCACGGTAAGAGCGATGTTATCGATATAGACGAAAGCTGCCCGATATTTTCCGGACTCGGCGGAACGGCAAAGGCGGGCAGGTATCATTCGCTCGTGATCGATCCGCTCACATTGCCTGATGAATTGAAGGTGACGGCGAAGAGCGGTGACGGCTGCATCATGGGCGTCATGCATAAAAGCCGCCCGGTATACGGTATACAGTTCCATCCAGAGTCGGTTCTCACACCGCGCGGTATGGATATGATACGCAATTTTCTGAATATAAGAGGATAAACCGATGAAGGAGAGCTCTCCGCTGCGCAGCAATGGGGAACTCTCCTATTTTTAATAAAAAGATATTGAACGGCTTCTGTATATGTGATATAATATTGAGGACAATAACGAACTGATAACGGGAGGGCAATATGCAAAAGTTTATATCATGGAATGTGAACGGGCTCCGTGCCTGTATGACTAAAGGGTTTGAAGAATATTTCAAGGCTGCGGATGCTGATGTGTTCTGTCTGCAGGAGACTAAGCTTCAGGAAGGGCAGATAGATTTTGCGCCGGAGGGCTATCATGCGTATTGGAACTATGCCGAACGCAAGGGTTACTCGGGTACTGCCGTGTTCTCTAAGCGTGAGCCGATCGCGGTGACATACGGCATAGGCGCGGCTGAGCATGACTGTGAGGGACGAGTTATAACTCTTGAGTTCGAGGATCTCTATTTTGTCACATGTTACACACCGAATTCGCAGAGTGAGCTCAAAAGGCTTGGCTACAGGATGGAGTGGGAGGATGCGTTCAGGGCTTATCTCAAATCGCTTGACGAGAAAAAGCCTGTGGTACTGTGCGGAGATCTGAATGTGGCACACAATGAGATAGATCTTAAGAACCCGAAAACGAACCGCAAAAACGCGGGTTTTACCGATGAGGAGCGTACAAAGCTCACGGAGCTGCTTGAAGCGGGTTTTATCGACACCTTCAGATATTTTTATCCCGACAGGGAGGGGATATATTCGTGGTGGTCTTACAGATTCAAGGCACGAGAGAAGAATGCGGGATGGCGTATAGATTATTTTATAGTGTCGGAAGGACTGCGCAGCAGGCTTGTTTCGGCAGACATCCACACCGATATATTCGGCTCCGACCACTGCCCGGTGGAGCTTGTGATAGAGTGACATAAAAACGGAGCCTCTTTTTGGGGGCTCCGTTGTAAGTTTAAACGCTATGATATCCATTTATGCATAGGGCTGAGAGAATGTGTACTGTTTCTACAATTGAAATTGAACTTTTCTAAAAACATACTTGACAAACAAGCAGCACAGTGGTATAATACACATACAAAATTGAACTTAAAATTGAACTCACAAGAGCAAAATTGAACTTTTGTAATTCAACAGAAAGGCGGGAAGAATGTCAGACGTGAATTTTGCGGCTCGGCTCGGAGAGGCTATGCGAAAAAAAGGCGTAAAACAGGTCGATGTGATACGCATGGCAGCAGAGAAGGGCGTGAAGCTCGGAAAGAGCCAGATGAGTCAATACATGAGCGGGAAAACATTCCCACGTGAGAACATATTGAACTTTTTGGCGGCGGCGCTCGGCACAGATGCTGATTGGCTCGCGTGCAGAGATGATACTGCGGCGGAAATTGAACTAAACGGCAGTGATGCCGGTAAATTTGGAGGAAGATCAAAGATGCGGAATTTCAGTAAGTCAACAAAGCTTGACAATGTTTTATACGATGTAAGAGGGCCCGTAGTGGACGAGGCTTCGAGGATGGAGCGTGCCGGAACGCAGGTGCTGAAGCTCAATATCGGCAATCCGGCGCCGTTTGGGTTCAGAACACCGGACGAGATAATATATGATATGAGCAGTCAGCTCACTGAGTGTGAGGGATATTCGGACGCGAAGGGACTTTTCTCGGCGCGCAAGGCGATAATGCAGTACGCGCAGAACAAAAACATACCGAATGTTTCTATCGATGATATTTACACCGGAAACGGGGTTAGTGAGCTGATAAACCTGAGCATGTCGGCGCTTCTCAATAACGGTGACGAGGTGCTTGTGCCGTCGCCGGACTATCCGCTCTGGACGGCGTGCGTGACGCTTTCGGGAGGTAAGGCTGTGCATTACGTCTGCGATGAGGAGTCGGAATGGTATCCTGATATTGAGGATATGAAAAGCAAGATAACGGACAGGACAAAGGCGATAGTAATAATAAATCCGAATAATCCGACAGGAGCGCTCTATCCGAAGGAGGTTCTCATGGAGATCGTGAAGCTTGCGCGCGAGCATCAGCTTATAATATTTTCGGATGAGATCTATGACCGGCTCGTTATGGACGGCGAGGAGCATGTTTCGATAGCATCGCTTGCGCCGGATCTTTTCTGTGTGACGTTCAGCGGACTTTCAAAGTCGCATATGATAGCCGGTTTCCGAATAGGCTGGATGGTCCTGAGCGGCAACAAGAGCATTGCCAAGGATTATATAGAAGGTCTGAATATGCTCTCAAACATGAGACTCTGCTCGAACGTTCCGGCGCAGGCTATTGTTCAGACAGCGCTCGGCGGACATCAGAGTGTGAGGAACTATATCGTGCCGGGCGGCAGGGTATATGAGCAGCGCGAGTTTGTGTATAAGGCGCTCAATGACATTCCGGGAATTAGCGTTGTAAAGCCTAAGGCGGCATTTTACGTGTTCCCGAAGATAGATGTGAAGAAGTTCAATATAACCGATGATGAGAAATTTGCTCTCGATCTTCTTCGTGATAAGAAGATACTCATTATCCACGGAGGCGGCTTCAACTGGGGTCAGCCCGATCATTTCCGTGTGGTATACCTGCCGAGGGTAGAAGTGCTCAGTGAGGCGATGACAAAGCTCGGTGATTTTCTCAGTTATTACAAGCAATAAAAAAAACAGCGTCGCATATACCGGTAAACGGAGATATGCGGCGCTTTCTATGCGGCTTATGCCGCGGGACGGTTACGTGTTTATTCCGACGTCTTTTCGGAAGCTTTATCTTCATGACCGTCATCGGAGCTTTTTTCAAGAGCATTTAAGATCGCTTTCGCCTTATCGCAGCCCTCCTGCTCCCAGTCGAAAAACGTTGCTTCGGTACCCATTCTGTAGTCAAATTTCATGATATTCTGCCTCCGGTCGTGGTTAATATGCCTTTATATCGACATTTTACCACGTATCGCCGAAAAAGTCAATATCTGCGCAAAAATTTTTCAGAACTGTGCTCAGGCAAAGTTACTATTCAGGTATCGCGCACTCCAAAAAGACCTATTGTGCCATAATAGGTCTGTCTAAGAGCATCTCTGTTATCTTACCAAACACGCTCTCTCCCTTGCGTTTACATGTTTCTATGACGCTCAAAATC
>DVNB01000014.1 GCA_018714695.1 Candidatus Ornithomonoglobus merdipullorum
TAACGTGAAAGAATTAAAAACAATAAATAAAAAAGCCATGACAAATAAGCCTTACAACAGGCAATTTTTGCAAGGCGAGTGATATGACTTGTATTAACTTACAGCATAACCTCGTTGTTCGAGAAATTTAACAGCTTGTTTAATAGCCTTTGCCTCTTGTTTTGCCTTTAATTCATCGGGCATATCAAATTTGAAAAGATCACAAGGATTCCACACTTCACCTGTGGAAAGCATGCTGTAGATAGCTGTAAGGATCATTCTCGCAACAGCAATAATAGCTCGTTTTTTACCACGGCGCTTAACAAGCTTTTCGTATTTGTTTTTGTAGTATGGATTTTTAGTAGACTTAACTGCACTGTGAGCAATTTCAACCAATGCAGGTTTTAAATACACTCCTGCACGGCTGATACGTACAGACTTTTTCTTACCGGCTGATTCATTGTTGCCCGGTGTAAGTCCCGCCCATGAACAAAGACGCTTTGAAGAGCCGAAAAGCGATACGTCGTTACCGATCTCAGAAATGACATTAATTGCACTCTTCCGTTCAATACCCGGAATAGTACACATTAGTGTAATAAGAGATTCGTAAGGTGCAACCATGCTATCTATAGTATCATCAAGATACTTGATAGAGTTTTCTATGTATGTCAGGTGAGAACGAATAATATTCATACGAAGCTTTTGCTCTTTGGATATTTGATAACCTTCAATAGATACAAGCACGGAATCAGCTTTCTTTTTCAAAGAGCGTTGAAGCAAAGAAACACAATATTCCGGATTGAAGGTTTCCTCTGAAAGCAGATAGTCGGTGATTAAGGTAGCAGACTTTCCGAACATATCGGAAACGACTGAATCAAGACCGACATTGCAAACAGTAAAAGCGTTTTGAAAACGATTTTTCTCACTTGACTTCATAGAAACAAGCTTGTAACGATAGCGTGTAAACTCACGTAATATACGAATTGGTTTCGGGGGTATAAAGCTGCCAGGAACGAGGCCTAAACGAAAAAGGTCACCGATCCATTTGGAATCTTTTTTGTCATCCTTGTTTCCTTTGACGGCTTTGACCCACTTGGGATTAGCAATAGTAACATTGATATTTTTGGATTCTAAAATATTAAACACGGGGATCCAATACTTCCCGGTAGATTCCATACAAACATCGTTACAGTTGTTTTCCTTGAGCCAGTCGGCAAAGCGAAGGATGTCATTGTTAAAGGTAGAAAAGCGTTTGCGAGAATAATTAGGTTGGATATCCGAAGTGGTAGTAATAATGGTGGCAATAAAGAAAGATTTGTGAACATCAACACCACAGCAAACAGGATAAACAACTTTCAAAAACAAGACCTCCTTAAAAGAATTTTAGGTGAGGAAAAACATTGACTGAATCATCACACAATTAACAGGCGTTAAAACAATTCTTAACGTACGGGTTCTATGACACCACTTATTTGTGCTTGAAAGATGATTCTAACACTGATTTTTATACTGTTTCCGGAAAGTTCGTCTACAACTCCTCCTACCGTGTTTTGTAGTGTATTTTTCCTCAAATACAGTATATCAAAAAAACAGCCGCTTGTCAGCACTTTCATTCCTATTTGTGCCGACGCTTTAGCGGCGGAATGGAGATTTTTATGTCTATGACGGCGGGATGAGGTTCAGACTGGGGTATTTTATATCGGCGCTTTTATGTTCGGCGGCGATCTGTCCTATAGGGGCTTTGAAAGTCACTCTCGGTAAGCGTGCGGAGAGGGCAGCTGGGACTTTTGTGTATATATTGTCTCTTTTCGGAGCCATGGAAATATCGATACTTTTTTCGGACGGGTTCGGCTCGACGCCGGTGATCTATTTTATAAACCTGCTGTTTTACGCCGCGGCGGCAGGAATAGGGCTCCTCGCATCCGGAAGCATGCGCGTATCGGCGATAACAGCGCTGGGGGTATCGTATGCATTCAACGCCGCAAGCTTTATCGTTTATTGTCTGCGCGGATCATCTTTGACGCCTACCGATCTCTATGCGTTCGGAACAGCTATGAATGTTGCGGAAAATTACGAGTTCAAGCTCAAGTTCCAGATGATAACCGCGACGGCTGCCGCTGCGGTGTTTTTCATGCTTGCATTTAAATTTCCTCTTAAATTTGATATTGGTCTGCGCAAAAAGGTATTGAGGATAGGAGGGGCCTGTGCCGCTGCGGCGTCGGTATTCGTGATAGCCGTATTTGATCATTCGGAGTACGACGTCTCTGAGTTTGACCAGTATTATGCCAATCTGACCTATGGATCGGCATTCAGCTTTTATGTGAACAGCACGAAGCTGGGACTGGAGATGAGCGATACGTATGATCCGGACGAGCTTGAAAGAACGATTCTGTCCTACGGCGACGAGGAGACTGAGCCGGCAGCGGGCAGTGATAAGCCAAATATAGTTGTGATAATGAACGAGAGCTTTGCGGATCTCGGAGTTATAAACTCATTTGAAACAAACGAGGACTATATGCCGTTTTACAGATCGTTGGAGGAAAATACGGTAAAGGGGACCTTGTTTGTATCGCCGTTCGGCGGGTATACATGCAATACCGAATATGAATTTCTTACGGGGATGTCCGTCGGGGTGCTTGGCTCAAGAGCTGCGCCGTATATCCAGATGATGTTTGATGAGCTGCCGTATTCTTTGAATATGCATCTCAAGGCTCTCGGCTATAACACTACGGCTCTGCATCCGTACTATGCGGACGGTTGGAACAGGACGCGCGTTTATGACTATCTTGGATTCGACAGATTTATAAGCCTTGAGAATTTTACAGATTATACGGAGTTCCCGGAATATATAAGAGGATATGTGAGCGATAAGAGCTCATATGACGCGGTGTTAAATATCCTTTACGAGAAGGACAGCGACGAGCGTGAGTTTATATTCAATATAACCATGCAGAATCATGGAGGGTATACCGATGATACCTACGAAACGGAGATATTTTTGCAGAATATGACCGGTCAGTATCCGGAGACGGAGCAGTACCTGACGCTTATAAAGCATTCCGACGAGGCGCTCGAATATTTATTGGATGCACTTGATGAGTTTGACGAGCCTACGATAGTAATGATGTTCGGAGATCATATGCCGAATGTAGAGAGGGAGTTTTATGAGGAGCTTTACGGAGCGCCGCTTGAGGAGCTTGACGAGGGCAGGATCCAGATGCGGTATATGATACCGTTTATGATGTGGGCGAATTTTGATATCGATGAGGAGGATGATATCTATACCAGTCCGTGCTATCTCTCGAACATGATAATGGAGACCGCCGGGCTTCCCAAAAGCCGCGTGCAGCTCTATTTGGACGATCTTGAGACAGTGATGCCGCAGCTGAATCCGATGGGCTATTATGATGAGCCGGGATACTGGCATTACTTTTCCGAGACTGACCGTGACGAGGAATATTACGATCTTCAATACGCGCTTTTGACAGGCGAGGATCTGAGCTACGATTTTTCATACGGAGGTGTCCGAAACGAAAAGCAGGTGCCGCCGTGGACCGGGATGCCGGACACGGACGGTGCCGCCGACATATACGGTCCGGTGCGAAGGTTCAGTATGGATACGTTTACGCGGTATATGTTGGGGATAGATTAAAGTTTTATGAATATGACAGACAGTTTTCTCATATATTCTATCGAGTGACCAAAAGGTCCTAAACGAGCAGAACGGAGGAAACGAAATGGAGCTGATAAAACAGTCGATACGCGTCTGTGACACGGCGGCGCGGGGGAATATGCAGGCGATGGCGGACGGTGACGTTATAGTGCCTGACGTGAAGCCGGATATACTAAAGCTTCTGCAGGTCGATGCAGAGGCGAGCGTGACGGACAAATATATCGAAAACGGGCGTCTTGTCGTTTGCGGACGTGTGGATTATAAGGTGCTGTATGTGCCTGATAAGGCAAACGAGCGGATAAGCGCAATATTCGCATCTATGGAATTCCGGCAGACCGCGGATGCGCGCGGCGCCGACAGCGATGCGGTGCCGCTTGTTTCGGCGGCGGTCGAAAGAGTGGAGTTCAACGCTGTGAATTCCAGAAAACTCAGGCTTCGCGCCATTGTGTCTCTGCGGTATGAGGTATGTGTTATAAAGGAGCCGGAGCTCACAGCGGATGTGGATGACGAGAGCGCGGAGCGAAGAAAAAGAAATGCGGTTTTTGAGAGCACCGCGGATGTATCCGAGCATGACTTTTCAATAAAGGAGACCTTGGAAGTTCCGTCGGGGCAGAGCTCGATAAATGAGATCTTGAAAACGGATGTGCGGATCTCGGACACCGAATATAAAACAGTTACGGGAAAAGTCATAGTAAAGGGCAGCGCGCATATCTGTATTCTCTACACCGATGATGAGGGCGACATAAGGTATATGGATGCGGAGACACCGTTTACGGAGGTCCTGGATATTGACGGCGCAGGCGAGGATGCCGTATGCGAGATAGATTACAGCGTGATAGGCGTAATGTGCTCGGCGGAGGCTGACAGTGACGGCGATATGAGGATAGCTTCGGTCGATATAGATATATGCGCTGCGGTAAGGGCATTCGAGGAGACGGAGACGGAGCTGCTCGAGGACTGCTATATGCCGTTTATGGACACGAAATGCGAGTATGAAAACATCACGCTTTCCGAAACTGTCGCGAGACCTTCTGCGCAGAACAATATACGCGAGATAATCGATTTCCCGTCGAACGTGCCCGGAGTAAGCGGGGTCTATAATGTTATGACCAATGCCGAGGTGACGAAGACGGAACTGCGCCGCGGCAAGCTTTTGTGTGAAGGAAAGATAGAGGCGTTCGTGCTCTACATAACCGATTCGGCGGAGACTCCAATATATAGCCTGAAAAAGGACATAAAATTCTCGTATATGCTCGACTGCGAGGGAGCGGCTGACGATTGCGAGACAGAGGCCAAGGCGGAGATACGTCATGTGAGCTACAGTCTTAACGCCGGGGGGAGCCTTGAGCTGAGATGCCTGCTTGAGCTCGGAGCCAGGATAGTGAGACAGAGCAGAGTGCCGAATATCGTTTCTGTGGAATGCAATGAGAGAGAAGGGAAGCGCGGTATGATAATATACTTCGTAAAAAAAGGCGACAGCCTTTGGGATGTTGCAAAGCGCTACGGAGTTACGGTGGAGAGCGTAATGCGCGGCAATGATATGGAGGACGAAACGCTTTCAGGCGGTGAGCGCTTGTTTATACCGCCGCAGTGATGAATAATGATGCGCCTTGCGGGAACGTCTGAACAACAGGCTCCGCAGGCGCTTTTTGATGTGAAAACTATGGACAAAAACGTTTATTTATGGTATACTCGATATATAACAGCGCCGGTGATATATTGTGCGGCGCGGATCAGGGGTGATGAATTGCCATGGAGATCGGATACAAGCTTGCGCTGTTCAGAAAAAGAGCGGGGCTGAAGCAGGCTGAGGCAGCGGATATGCTCGGTATTTCCAGATCAACATTGAGCCTTTACGAAAACGACAAGGAGCAGCTTCCGGTAAGTATATTTGTAAAGATGGCTGATCTGTACGACTTTGACGTATATGATGTGCTTGGTGTAAACGATCCGTCAGAAAGTACGTTTACGGATGAGGAGGCTCTTATGCTCGAAGACGTCCATGAGAAATACTTTAAAAGAAGGGCAGAGAAAGCAATGGAGCTTATGCCTGAGGGCAGTGTGGTATATGGAGAGTCGCTATGAGCTCAAATGAAAATCAGCGGTGCTTTTTTACCGGGCACAGGATCATGAGCAAATATGAGAGAGGAAGAGCGGCGTTATTAACGGAGAGCCTATGCGAAAAGCTTATACTGACCCGCGGAGTTACGGAGTTTATCTCAGGCGGCGCGATAGGATATGATCATATTGCGGCGCTTGCGGTACTGCGTCTCAAAAAGAAATATCCGGTAAGGCTTTGCCTGTATCTGCCGTGCAGAGACAGGGCGGCGCGCTGGAGCGGCGCTCAGATAAGAGAATGGAAAACTGTTGAGGAGGCTGCAGACGAGTGCAGATATATAACTGACGGACCGTACATCACCGGGTGTATGCATAGACGCAACCGTGCTATGGTCGATGATGCCGTGTACGGTATAGCGTTCTGCAGAAGCGGATACGGCGGAACGGCGGCGACGCTGAGATATGCCGCGGACAAGGGCAGAAAGACTTTTGTACTGACCGTACCGGGAACGGAGCTTCCGTTCGGGACATTTTACAGGAGATATATTTAAAAGGGACTGTAGCAAAACTAATAAATATGCATTTTTATGCAGCTACGGCGCAAAACAGCCTCCCCTGAAAGGGGAGGGGAACCGCCGAACGGCGGTGGAGGGGTTGTCGCTATGCATAATAATTGATAAATATGCATTTTGCTACAGCCCCTTGATGGCTATGCGCGGTTTATTATACGCCGGAACAGCACGGCGGATGCGGCTGCCGTTATAAATTCCGTTGCCCATATAGCATGCCATACGCCGTCAGCGCCTGTTATTCGGCTAAGCACGAAAGCCAGAGGGATGATAACGGCAACATAGCGCAGTACAGATATCACAAGTGACGGTATGCCGCGTCCGAGCCCTTCTAGAGCGCCTGATGCGACTACAGAGACCGATGATACCATAAAGCCGATGCTTATGAGCCTCAGGGCATGAGATCCCGTGGAAATTGTTGACGGATTCGCGGTGAACAAACTGATGAGCGTATCCGGGAATATGAGGCAGACAGCTGTGCCGGCAGCCATGATGGATGCCGCGATAGCAAGCGATACGTAAAATATCCGTTTTACGCGCCCTAGCTCACCCGCTCCGTGATTGTAACCGATGAGAGGTCTCATGCCCTGAACGACACCGTTCGCGGTTAGGTATATAAATGTCTGCAGCTTATAGTATATACCCAGCACAAGCACGTAAGACTGTGAAAATGCTGCCAGGATGCCGTTGAGCGCGGAAACGAGCACCGAAGGGAGCAGCATGTTGAGCGATGCCGGGATGCCTACCGCGTACAGGCGTGAATATATGCTTCGTGAAGCTGCTATATTTTTTATACTTGTCTTTACAGGTATAGGACGTATGAAATATACCGCTATATAAAAGAGCAGCGTAAGCGTTTGCCCTATGCCGGTGGCGATAGCCGCGCCTTCTATGCCGAGCGCCGGGAAGGGACCGATCCCGAAGATGAGTATCGGATCAAGGATTATGTTTGCGACGCACCCGATCATCATTCCTGCCATGGAGACCGTCATTCTGCCGACGGATTGAAATATCTTCTCATACGCCACGCCGATGTTGATAACTACGGAAAAAAGCATGGCAATATTGGCGTAGCGAAGCCCCAGCGCTATTACATCCTCAGAGTCGGTGAAAAAGTCCAGAAATGTTGGAAGAGCAGCAATGCATACGATAGTAAGGATGATCCCATGAACAATGCTCATCAGAACACCGGCAGAAACGGACGAGTCAGCCGCGTCTTTCCTGCCCTCGCCCAGAAAGAACGCTGCGGCGGTGCTTATCCCTATACCGAAGCCGACGGATACCGCGTTCACAAGATTTTGTACCGGATATACGAGAGAGAGCGCGGTCATAGCATCCTCGCTTATTTTTGCGACGAAGAAGCTGTCTATTATGTTGTAAAGCGAGTTAACGAGCATCGATACGACCATCGGCAGCGACATCCTGACAACGAGCCCGAGTACGGGTCTTTCCTTCATATAAGTCTGATCCATTTTTTGTTTCCCTCCTGTGATGCGGCATAAAAACAGCCGCACGGTCCAAACAGCCGTGCGGCGAAAAAGAGAATTGTTATCTGTAAAAATCCGCATCCATATATGATATGGTTTTAATTATTCGATTCGCTAAATAATATACCATAAAACGCTTTTGCTGTCAAGTCCCAATATCAATTATTCTTTTGTGCTATTTTTACACAAACTTTACACGATCGATAAGAAATTATGATGTTTACACCGAAAAGTTTACAGGTGTCTTGACAGCTGTAAAGTAAACCTGTATAATATACGAAACGGGACGAAAAACGGATCAGAAGCCGGTGCAATGTACCGGTGATAAGGAGAAAATGATGTCAGATACGATAAAAAGGATAAACGAACTAAAAAAGGAAAAAAACGCTGTTATATTTGCTCACTATTACTGCCCGGAGGAAACACAGGCCGCGGCCGATAATATAGGGGACTCATTCTATCTTGCGAGAGCCGCAAAGGAGACGGACGCGGATATCATAGTATTTGCCGGTGTGCGTTTTATGGGCGAGAGTGCAAAGATTCTGAATCCCGGAAAGACGGTACTGATGCCGGATATGAAGGCTGACTGCCCGATGGCTCACATGGCGTCGGCGGAGCGTATAGCTGAGGTGCGGCGCGAGCATCCCGGTATTGCTTTGGTGTGCTATGTGAATTCGACGGCGGAGCTGAAATGCGCAAGCGACGTGTGTGTTACCTCGTCAAATGCCGAAAAAATAGTAAGAGCGCTCCCTAACAGGGAAATATATTTTATACCGGACAGGAATCTCGGTAAACACGTTGCGAAGGCGGTGCCGGAAAAGACATTTGTGTTTAACGACGGATACTGTCCTATCCATCACGGCTTTTCTGAGGAAGAGCTTATCCGCCTCAGGGAGGAGCATCCGCGGGCTGAGGTCATGGCTCATCCCGAGAGCCGGGAGTGCATATTGAAACATGCAGGATACATAGGCTCCACGGCGGGGATAATAGACCGTGTTGAACACTCTGATGCGGATGAATTTATAATATTTACGGAAAAGGGGATCAATTACGCGCTAAAAAACGCCGCACCGGAAAAGAAATTCTTTTATCCCGGATGCGGCTGCGAATGCGCGGATATGAAGCTCAACACACCTGAGGCAATACTTCATGTGCTTGAAACGGGTGAAAATGAGGTCATACTTGAGCCCGGGACTGCGGAGCGTGCGCTGGCACCGCTTGAAAGGATGCTCGAGCTCGGAAAGTGATCACCGGAGGGGATAAAACATGAAACTTACGACTGATGTTGTTATAGTCGGAACGGGAGTCGGAGGACTTTATTGCGCCCTGAATCTTCCGAAGGACAAGGATATAATAATGATAACAAAGGCTGCCGTTGACGAGAGCGACTCGTTTCTGGCACAGGGCGGCATATGCATGCTGAAAAACGACGAGGATTACGACAGCTATTTTGAAGACACTATGCGCGCGGGGCATTATGAGAACAGAAAGGAGTCCGTTGATATAATGATCCGTTCGTCGCAGGAGACTATAGCCGATCTTATAAGCTATGGTGTCGACTTCAAACGTAATGAAGACGGCTCGCTTGCGTTTACAAAGGAAGGGGCTCATTCAACGCCGAGGATATGCTTTCATGAGGACGAGACGGGAAAGGAGATAACGTCGCATCTGCTCAAGGCGGTCCAGGAGCTGCCGAATGTAAAGATAATAGAGCATTGCCGCATGACGGATATAATAGAAAAGGACGGCAGATGCGCAGGGATAGTTGCACAGCACGAGAACGGTTCTATGACAGAGATAGATGCAAGGTTTACCGTTCTTGCTACGGGCGGCGTCGGCGGTTTGTTTGAAAACAGCACAAACTATCCGCATCTTACTGCGGACGCGCTTGCGATCGCGATAAAGCATGGGATAGAGCTGGAGAATATAGATTACATACAGATACATCCTACAACGTTGTTTTCAAGAAAACCGGGCAGGAGATTCCTTATCTCCGAATCGGTGCGGGGTGAAGGCGCGGTGCTTTTCAACTCGCACATGGAGCGGTTCGTGGATGAGCTGCAGCCGCGTGACGTTGTGGCCGCGGCGATAAGCGAGCAGATGAAGAAGGACGGCCGTCCGTATGTATGGCTCTCCATGAAGCCGATACCCAAAGAGGTGATCCTCTCGCACTTCCCGAACATATACAGGAGATGCCGCGAGGAAGGCTATGATGTGACACGCGAGTGTATCCCGGTCGTACCGGCTCAGCATTATTTCATGGGCGGGATAAAGGTAGACAGATATTCAAAGACCTCGATGGAGAATCTTTATGCTACGGGTGAGACGGCATGCAACGGAGTGCACGGCAGGAACAGACTCGCAAGCAATTCGCTGCTTGAAAGCCTTGTTTTCGCAAAACGCGCGGCAAAGCGCATAGCGGAGACATTTGACGATTACGACATGATAGAGACCGATACGGATCTTGCGGCTTACAGGGGCTGCGACAAGGATTACGGCAAAACGGTCCTTAATGAAATGGAAAGGATGAGAAAATACCATGAACAGCATAACACTGAAAATAAACGCTGATAAGCTTATAATGAGCGCTTTAAGAGAGGATATATCAGACGAGGACGTTACGACAAATGCGGTGATGCCGGAATATAAAAAGGGGACTGTTGAGCTTATATGCAAGCAGGACGGGATCCTTGCCGGTATAGAAGTATTCAAGCGTGTTTTCACTCTGCTTGACGAGAATACAGAGTTTGATATACCGGTAAAGGACGGAGCGGAGATAAAGAAGGGCGAAAAGCTCGGTACCGTAACGGGAGATATCCGGGTTCTGCTTTCGGGAGAGAGAACGGCGCTGAACTTTTTGCAGCGTATGAGCGGTATAGCAACATACACGCATTCTATAACGGAGCTTTTGAAGGGAACAAAGATACGTCTTCTGGATACGCGAAAGACGACTCCGAATATGAGGATATTCGAAAAATATGCCGTAAGAGCCGGCGGAGGCGGGAATCATCGATATAATCTTTCCGACGGTGTGCTTTTAAAGGACAATCATATAGGCGCCGCCGGCGGAGTTAAGGAAGCTGTGCTGATGGCAAAGGCGTATGCGCCGTTTGTGAGAAAGATAGAGGTCGAGACGGAGGATCTTGATATGGTCCGCGACGCGGTCGAGGCAGGAGCAGATATAATAATGCTCGACAATATGTCACATGAGATGATGAAAGAGGCTATAGAGATCATAGACGGCAGAGCGGAGACCGAGTGCAGCGGAAACGTGACGAAGGAGAACATCAAGGCGCTTGCCGATCTCGGAGTAGATTATATTTCGAGTGGCGCGCTGACTCATTCGTCGCCTATACTTGATCTTTCTCTTAAAAATCTTCATGCTGTATGAGCCCTAAACACGGAACGGAGGTGCCGGGATTTTGAATACTGCCGAAAGAGAGGACAGGATACTGGAGCGTATAAGAGAGAGCGGTGTGCCGGTTTCCGGCGGAACTCTTGCGCGTGAGCTCGGCGTCAGCCGACAGAGCATCGTGAAGGATATTTCAGCTTTAAAAGAGCGTGGGTATGAGATAATTGCTACAACTAAGGGGTATATGCTTCGTGTCCAGCCGAGGCCGGAGCGTGTTTTCAAGGTAGTGCATGCCGACGACGAGGTGAGACGGGAGCTTGAAACGATAGTCCGTACCGGAGGAGAGGTAAGAGATGTTTTCGTGTGGCATAAGATATACGGACGGATAGAGGGCGCGCTGAACATAAAGACGCAGCAGGATATAAACGAGTATATCGAGAGTCTGGAAAACGGAAGATCCAGCCCGTTGAAGAAGGTAACGAATGAATATCATTATCACACTGTAACGGCAGAAAGTGAGGAGGTCCTTGACCGGATAGGAGAGGCGCTTGACGAAATAGGATTTCTTGTGAAGGACGAGGATTGAAAGAAAAGCGGGCAGATATGGTGAAAAGCAGCTGTATCTGCCCGTTTTTGCGTTAAAACTATGAAAATTCATAAAATCGGTCTTGAATTATGCTCTAAAATATGATATACTAAAAAATAATGTGCAAAAGTGTATTACGGGCTGTGACAATGTGTGTTTCGGATCCGTGTTGAAAGGGAATGATAGTAAAAATGTTAAAGAGCATGACCGGCTACGGCAGATATGAGGCGATCGTCGGTACAAAAAATATCACGGTTGAGATAAAGTCGGTGAATCATAGGTTTTCCGATTATAACATCAAGGTGCCGAGGCAGTACGGTTATATGGAAGAGAGACTGCGCCGCCTGCTGAGCGAGAAGATCTCGCGGGGCAAGGTGGATGTTTTTGTCGGAATGGAGGCTTGCGGCGAGGCGGACAAGATAATATCCGTCAACAAAGAGCTTGCGGAAAACTACATATCCGCTCTGAAAGAGCTGCGCGACAGCTTTGGACTGAAGGATGATATCACAGTGTCAAGGGTCGCAGAGTTCCCTGATGTATTCAGGTCTGAGCCGAAGCGTGAAGACGAGGAGCAGCTGTGGCTTGACGTTAAGTCGGTAACAGAGCAGGCGCTTGACGCCTTCATAGCGATGCGGGAGCGTGAGGGCGGAAGGATAGAGGCCGATCTTAAGACAAGAGTGGAGTATATGAAAACGCTGGTGGCAGCTATCGAGGAGAGATCGCCGGAGACGGTCGCGGAATACCGTGAAAAGCTGCGCGCGAAGCTTGAAGAGCTCTTGGGCGAGCACGGTTACGATGAGGCGAGAGTGCTCACTGAGGCCGCGATATTTGCCGATAAGATCGCAGTGAACGAGGAGACGGTCAGGCTCGGCAGTCATTTTGAAGAGTTTGAGGAGATCATAGCGAGTGATGAGCCGGCAGGCCGCAGGCTTGATTTCCTTATACAGGAGATAAACCGCGAGGTGAACACGATCGGTTCGAAGGCATCGGATCTTGAGATAGCGAAGGTAGTTGTGACACTTAAGGGCGAGATCGAAAAGCTAAGAGAACAGATACAGAATATAGAGTGATCTCTCGGCAAAGGGGAATAGCATATGAGATTGATAAATATAGGATTCGGCAATATGGTCTCGGCGGAACGTGCCGTGGCTGTGATAAGCCCGGACAGCGCGCCGGTCAAAAGGCTCATGCACGAGGCTGAGGACAAGGGACTTCTGGTGAACGCGACCTACGGAAGAAGGACCCGCTCGGTGGTCGTGATGGATTCAAAGCATGTTATATTGTCGGCGATCACTCCCGAGAAGCTTGCCGTAAGACTTGACGGTGAGTATGAGCCGGGAGAAAATGATGACGGGGAGGAATGATATTTTATGAAGGGAATACTTTTTGTTCTTTCGGGGCCGTCTGGGACCGGAAAGGGTACAGTCTGCGATGAGCTTATAAAGCGCGGCTGCGGCGTGTCGCTCTCCGTCTCGATGACTACCCGCGAATGCAGGGAAGGAGAAACTCCGGGGGTGACATATCACTACGTGACCAAGGACGAATTCAAGCGCAATATAGAAAACGGTGAGATGCTTGAATATGCTCAGTACGGTGAAAACTATTACGGTACGCCGAGGTCATCGGTCGAAGAAAAGCTTTCCGAGGGCATGGATGTTTTGCTTGAGATAGAGCCGCAGGGCGCGCTTCAGGTAAAGCGGAAGTTCCCCGAGGCTGTGTTGGTGTTCCTTGTTCCGCCGTCGATGAGTGAGCTTAAAAGACGGCTCATAACTCGGGGCAGAGAGGGTGAGGATGAGATCGATAAGAGGATCGAGACCGCCAGATGGGAGCTTACACAGGCAGAAAAGTATAATGTGCATATAGTCAATGACACGCTTGACGAGTGTGTGGACCGTGTCATCGAGTATTTTGACGAAAAGCGTGCCGAGAGGAAAAAAATAGAGGAGCTTATAAATGAAAAGGTCTGATCAGACGATCGGACAAACAGCATAGAACATGATCGGAGGTAATTTATTATGATGACAAAACCCGGTATTACAGAGCTTGACAGATGTGTTGACAGCCGTTACACACTTGTATCTGTAGTTGCAAAGCGTGCAAGGATGATAGGAATGGAGCGGAACGATCCGGATTCTATCTACAATCCGCACGCGGAAAAACCGGTGACGCAGGCTGTAAACGAGATCGCAAACGGTATAGTCGGTTACGTTCGCAGCGAGGCGATAAAGAAAGCGCAGGAGTACGAGGAAGAAAAGCTTGAGGCGATCTCGATGCTGCATGAGACGATAGCCGAGGAGCTTTCGGAGCACGGCGGCCACGATGAACACAGTGAGCAGAGCGAGAATACCGAGCAGAGCGGCGAGGCTGAGGAAGCATCGGAGGGTGCGGCTCCCGGTATGTATGATGACCCGACAAAAACGGACGGCGATGAGTATTTCGGTATACTTGACGCCGCGCTTGCTGATGCACAGGCTGCGGTGGATAAAGAGAATGCCGATGTTGGGAACGGCACGGCGGACGGAGAATAATGTATGCAGAGGTGATAGTCGATCAGCGCTCGCGCGCTGTCGACAGACCGTTTGACTATGCGATACCGAAGGAGCTTTCTGAAAAGGTATCTGCCGGTTCAAGGGTGATAGTCCCGTTCTCGCGGGGAAACCGGGAAACTGAGGGCTTTGTGCTGCGCACAAAGGAAAGAGCCGATGCGTTGGGGCAGGTAAAAGCGATGATCGGATTGTCGGGTGACGAGCCGGCATTTCCGGAAAGCATGGTGCCTCTGATAGAGTATCTGCATAAGAGGTGTCTTGCGCCGTATCTTGATATAATACATGCCGCGATACCTGCGGGTTCTGCCGTTAAGACCGTGATGCACATAACCCTTCTGGATAAGGCAAAACTTACCGGGAGAAGCGAGACAGATAAAAAGATCGTTTCTCTGCTTGAGGATTTCGGAGGCGGGATCGATATCGTTTCACTGATGTCGTATTTTGATACCGATATCAAAGGCAGGCTCACGGAGCTTGACAGGCGCGGAGTGATCTCACGCTCCTACAGCCATGAGCGGAGTGTGCATAAGCGCGTTATACGCGCCGTGAGGCTTGCGGTGAGCGAGGAAGAGGCTGACGAGTATATCGGGAACAACAAGAGGGCAAAAGCGCAGAAGAGGATGATAGGTGTTCTTAAAAGCTGTGAATATCTGTCGGCGGCAGACCTTGTAAGATTTTCGATCGGGAGCTATCAGACTTTGAAGGCTGTGGTCAAGGCGGGGATCGCCGAGTATTTTGACATAACCGTCGACCGTGAGGTCTACAGTGACGACGGTGCAAGGACGCAGTTCCCGGAGCTCACTCCGGAACAGAAAGCCGCAGCTGATACGATCTGCAGCGCCGCCAAAACCGGCGGAGGAACATTTCTGCTGCACGGAGTTACCGGCAGCGGAAAGACCGAGGTATTTATGCGCGTCATTGCAGACGCTGTGGAGCGCGGAAAGACGGCAATGCTGCTCGTACCTGAAATATCGCTCACACCTCAGATGGTTTCGAGGTTCGTGTCACGGTTCGGCGCGCGCATCGCGATACTGCACAGCGGTCTGTCGCTTGGTGAGAGATATGATCAATGGGGCAGGATAATGCGCGGCGAGGCGGATATAGTCATCGGTGCAAGAAGCGCGGTATTTGCTCCGATAGAAAACATAGGGGCTGTTATTCTCGACGAGGAGCACTCCGAGACATATAAGTCGGAGATGTCACCGAGATACCATGCGCGTGAGGCGGCTCTGTTCCGCGCCGCGCAATGGGGTGCCGCTGCGGTGCTTGCTTCGGCAACGCCGTCGGCGGAAAGCTATCACAAGGCTCTTTGCGGAGAATACAAGCTGCTTGAAATGAAAAAACGATATAATGAGAACAGGATGCCGGAGATCGAGATCGTTGATATGAGAAACGAGCTTGAGGGCGGAAATAAGAACATGTTCTCGAGACGGCTATATGAGGCTGTTCGTGAAAATATAGACCGCGGCTGCCAGACGATACTCCTGATGAACAGGCGGGGCTATTCCACATTTGTTTCGTGCAGAAAATGCGGGTATGTTCCGATGTGCCCGAACTGCAATATATCGTTGACATACCATAGCTACGGGAATATATTAAAATGCCACTACTGCGGCTACACACATTCGAATTACGAAAAATGCCCGTCCTGCGGCAGCAAGTATATCCGTTATTTCGGCGGAGGCACGCAGAGGGTAGAAAATGAGATAAAGCGTATATTTCCAGATGCGACATCGATACGTCTTGATGCTGATGTCACAACACGGAAAAACTCACACAGACGTATACTTGAGAAATTCGCAGAGGAAAATATAGATATACTTATAGGAACTCAGATGGTAGCAAAGGGGCTGGATTTCCCGAATGTGACTCTCGTCGGTGTAATATCGGCGGATACTATGCTGCATATTAATGATTTCAGGAGCGGCGAGCGGACGTTTGCGCTTCTGGAGCAGGTTTCGGGAAGGGCGGGCCGGGGTGAAAAGCAGGGCAGAGCGATAATCCAGACATATAATCCCGATAATTTTGCAATAGAGCTCGTAAAGACTCATGATTATCGGACTTTTTACAGAAAGACGGCTGAAGAACGGAGACTCATGTGGTATCCGCCGTTCTGTGAAATGGTCTGCATAATGATAACCGATCCGGACCGCAATGCTGTGATGCGCGCGGCGCATCTGTACCGCAGAGCGTTCGGCGATATAAATGAGATACCGCAGAAGCTGGCTGTTCTGGGACCTATCCCTTCGGGTATCTCGAAGATAAAGAACAAGTACCGCTGGCAGATACTCGTGAAATGCGAGAATGCCGACGCCATAAATGAGAGATTGATCTCGGCGGCGGAAACGGTGAAAAGAGAAAAGGAATTTGCGGAGACCGTCGTATCGATCGACAAGGGCCCCGTTACCATATATTGAGAAGTACCTTTGTTTTCGGTACGGATATTATTTTCAGACAGAAGGAAGGAGATCTGTATGGCAATACGTCAGATCCGAATGAGAGATGATGAGATATTAAGAAAAAGATGCAAGGAGGTCACAAAGTTTGACGAAAAGCTTGGGATACTGCTTGACGACATGTATGAGACCATGACAAAGGCGGACGGAGTAGGGCTTGCGGCGCCTCAGGTAGGGATATTGAAGCGCGTTGTTGTGATCGATGTGGGAAACGGACGGATCGAGCTCATAAATCCGGAGATAATAGAGACAGAGGGTGAGCAGGACGGCGCTGAGGGTTGTCTGAGCTTCCCGGGGCTTTTCGGAAATGTGAAGAGACCGTATAAGGTCAAGGTAAAGGCTCAGGACAGGAACGGAAGAAAGTTCATTGTCGAGGGAGAAGAGCTTTTGGCGCGTGCGTTCTGTCACGAGTGCGACCACCTGGACGGGCATGTGTTCACGGAGCTTGTTACGGAATATCTGAAAAACTGACCGCTGCGGCGGGAATATTTCGAAAGGAGCTTTGCTATGAAAATTTTATTCATGGGCACGCCGGATTTTGCGGCGGCGATGCTTTCGGCGCTTCACGACGCCGGCTTCGACGTGATAGGTGCGGTATCGCAGCCTGACAAGCCGAAGGGAAGAGGGCACAAGCTTATGCCTACGGAGGTAAAAATAAAAGCGCAGGAGTTCGGTATACCGGTGTTTCAGCCGCAGACTCTGAAGGATAATGCATTCGAGTCCGAGCTTAAAGAGCTTGATCCGGATATGATAGTGGTAGCTGCTTACGGCAAGCTCCTGCCTGACTATGTGATAGATTATCCTAAATACGGATGCATAAACGTGCATCCATCGCTTCTGCCGCGTTACCGCGGAGCGGCGCCCGTTCAGCGCGCCGTGATAAACGGAGATGCCGAGACGGGGGCATGTATCATGCGGATGGATTACGGGCTTGATACCGGAGACGTGATACTCTGCGAAAAGACTGAGATAGGTGAGTACGAGACGAGCGGCGAGCTGTTCGGCAGGATGGAGGAGCTTTGCGGGCGTCTGCTTGTCAATGCTGTCAAAATGGTATGCGACGGGACAGCCGAATATAAGAAGCAGTCTGAAGCCGGAGTATGCTACGCAGAACGCATAAGGAAAGATGAGTCTCTCATCGACTGGACTAAGCCCGCCGCGGTGATCTCAAAGCTTATCTGCGGAATGGCGCCGGCGCCGCTGGCGTCTACGACGTATAAGGGCGCCGCTGTAAAGATAATCTCTGCGGAAAAGGCGGAGGGTTCCGGAAAGCCGGGAGAGATACTGAAAATGGTAAAGGGCAGAGGAATGCTCACTGCATGCGGCGAAGGTGCGCTTCTCATAAAGACGGTCAAGTTTGCCGGCTCGAAGCAGATGGGCATCGAGGACTATGCGCGGGGTCATGAAATAGAGATCGGCGCGGTACTGGGCGAATAAAATACCGGTCAGTTGAAAAACATACGTTTTGCAGCCGCTTGCAACCCAAGCGGCCTAGGGAGATAGAGAAAGGATATTGGGATATGATAAATGCACTTGCATATTCTGCCGGGTATACCGGCAACAGCGGCTTTTACGGCATGGGCGGCGGGATGCTTTACACCCTGCTTGATCCGACTTATATTCTTGTTATAATCGGTCTTGTGATAACGCTTATCGCGTCGGCAAATGTTAACTCCACATTCAAAAAATATGACCGCGTCAGCTCAAGGCGCGGCATCACTGCCGCGGATGCTGCAAGACGCATACTTGATGCGAACGGTCTTTACAATATAAGGATCGAAAGAGTAGCGGGCAACCTAACCGACCATTTCAGCCCCAAAGAGGGAGTTATAAGACTTTCTGATTCCACCTTTCATTCGACATCGATAGCGGCTCTGGGAGTGGCGGCTCATGAGTGCGGTCACGCCGTACAGCATCAGGTCGGGTATGTACCGATAAAGCTGAGAAACGGTATAGTGCCGTTTGTAAATATATGTTCTTATGCGTCCGTGCCGATAATCATAATCGGAATAATATTAGGGGCAACGAACCTTGCCTATCTGGGTGTCGCGCTGTTTTGTGTGGTTTTGGCTTTTCAGATCATAACCCTGCCGACAGAAACGAATGCCAGCTCGCGCGCTCTTGCAACTCTTGGCTCAATGTCGCTGCTTGACGAGGATGAGCTTCAGGGCGCCAAGAGGGTACTGAGAGCGGCGGCGATGACATATTTTGCGTCTGTAGCTTCAACAGCGCTGCAGATATTCAGGCTTCTGCTCATAGTCAACAACAGCAGGAGGCGTGACCGATGAATGCCAGAGAGACGGCGCTCCTGACATTGTATGATATATTTTTCAAGAACGCTTATTCAAATCTAGCACTGAGCTCTCAGCTTGCAAAGGCGGGGCTTTCAAGAGCGGATACAGCGCTTGCAACGAGTCTTGTATACGGCACGGTCTCGAAGCATTTTACACTTGAATATGTGATCGGCAGATATTCAAAAATAAAGCCGAAAAAGCTTGACAAATATATAAGACTGATACTGGAGCTGGGATTGTATCAGCTTGCATTTACAGATAAGATACCGGAGAGTGCGGCGGTAAACGAGAGCGTGAAGCTTGCAAAAAAGTACGGCAGGCGCGGCACTGACGGATTTGTAAACGCCGTCCTCAGATCATTCTGCCGTGACGGAAGGGAGATCAAGTATCCGCCAAGGAGCGAAAGAAATTATCTTTCGGTGAGATATTCTTACAGTAACGAGCTTGCGGAATTTTTTGCGGAAACGTTCGGCGCCGGGCGCGCGGAAAGCATTATGGACGCATTGAACGGTACTCCGCCGCTGCTTCTCAGGGTAAATGTATTAAAGACGGATGCCGAAGGGCTTGTAAAGCTTTTGCAGGAGCGCGGGACACCGGCTGAGGTCGTGAGCGGTGCTTTGGTGAAGACAGACGGCTTTGATATACGCTCAAGCGACCTCTATCGTGACGGATATTTTACGGCGCAGGACCTCGGTGCGTATACAGCTTCTGTTGTGCTCGATCCCAAGAGCGGAGAGGCGGTGCTCGATATGTGCGCCGCGCCGGGCGGGAAGACGACGCACATTGCGGAGCTGATGGGCGATGACGGATCTGTTACCGCGTGCGACATATATGATCATAAGGTAAAACTTATAGAGGATGCCGCAAATAGGCTGGGACTCAGATCGATATGTGCAAGAAAGCTTGACGCGTCTGTTCCGCATGAGGAATTCAAGGGGAGATTTGACAGAGTGCTCTGTGATGTTCCTTGTTCCGGGCTCGGGATAATAAGACGAAAGCCGGATATAAAGCTGGGATCGCACGATTTTGGTGCGCTTATCGGGCTGCAGAGCATAATACTTAGAAATGCTGCCCGTTATTTAAAGCCGGGAGGTACGCTGGTCTATTCTACGTGCACCTTAAATCCCGGAGAGAACGGCGGAGTTACAGGCGGATTTCTAAACGAAAACAAGGATTTTGGATGTACTTACGAAAAAACATTTTTTCCGGACGAGGACGGATCGGACGGATTCTATATTTGCAGAATGGAAAAGGCGAGGGTTTAGTTCATGATTGACCTTAAGGATTTGGAATACAGCGAGCTTGAAGAATTTCTGCTCGGGATGGGCGAGAAGAAATTCCGCGCTTTGCAGATCTTTAAATGGCTGAATGCCGGAGTTACGGATTTTGACGAGATGACAGATATTTCAAAGAGCTTGCGTGCGCGGCTGAGTGAGGTCAGCTTCATATCCGTGCTTGAGATAGCTGAAAAATATGTTTCCGCGCTTGACGGGACGGTTAAGTATCTTTTTAGGCTGCCGGACGGGAACTGTATCGAAAGTGTCGTTATGCGGTATCATCACGGACTTACGATATGTATTTCGTCACAGGTCGGCTGCCGTATGGGCTGCCGTTTCTGCGCGTCTACGATAGGCGGACTTGTAAGATCCCTTACCGCGGGCGAGATATTGGATCAGGTGATCTTCGCAGAAAAGGATATGGGCGAGCGTATCTCGAACATCGTGCTCATGGGCATAGGAGAGCCGCTTGACAATTACAATAACGTCATAAAATTTCTGCATAATGTAAACGATGAAAGAGGAAAAAATATCGGCTACAGGCATATAACGCTTTCGACCTGTGGAGTGGTGCCTGGGATCTATGCTTTAGCAGAGGAGGATCTTCCCATAACGCTGACGGTGTCGCTTCATGCGCCGAACGACAGGATCAGAAACGAAATAATGCCGATAAGCCGTAAATACAGCATGGAAGAGCTTATGAATGCCTGTGCGGCATACCATGACCGCACCAAGAGGCGGCTGAGCTTTGAATATTCATTGATAAGCGGAGTAAACGACAGTCTGCGGGATGCGGACGAGCTTGCGGAGCTTATAAGACCGCTTCGTGCACATGTGAATCTTATACCGGTGAACAAGGTTGAGGAGCGGAGCTACAGAAAAGGGAGCAGATCGGAGATAAACGCATTTCTTGAAAGACTTACGGAGCGCGGGATAAACGCTACGGTAAGGCGCGAGCTCGGATCGGATATAGCGGCGTCGTGCGGACAGCTCAGAAAACGTGCCGGCGGCATAACGGAGGAATAAAAGACGTATAAGCGCGGAGCGCGCAGGCTGAAAGAAGGTGTGAAATTGAGAATAGGTGCACTGACCGATGTCGGAAGAGTCAGAAAGATAAATGAGGACAGTTTCAGGATCTTTGAATCTGAAGAGTATTCTTATGGGATAGTAGCCGATGGAATGGGCGGACATCAGGCAGGCGAGGTGGCGAGCGCGATGGCTGTCGATGAGATAAGCGCATACATAGACGAGCATCTGAGCGGAGAGCTTGACCGCTTTCAGGCGATGGAGGTAATAAGACAGGGCTTTCTGTCAGCGAACCGGAAAATATATGAGTTTTCGTGTGAGAACGAGCGTGTGATGGGCATGGGCACAACTGCGACGCTTTGTATGCTTCGCGGCGGGTATATAATATTTGCGCATGTCGGTGACTCACGGGCGTATATGATAGGTGATACGATAAGCCAGATAACACGCGACCATTCCTATGTTCAGGAGCTTGTGAAGCTGGGGCAGATCACCCCGGAGCAGGCAAAGCACCATCCGCGCCGTAATATAATCACGAGGGCTATGGGGGTAGAAAAAACGGTAAAGGTCGATACGGGGGTAAAGCCGTATAACGGGGAGAGACTTCTTCTCTGCTCGGACGGGCTTGTTGATGAAATTGAGGACAGCGAGCTTTTTGATGCGGCAAGGGACGGAGATCCCGACGAATGTGTCAGAAGGCTTGTGAATACCGCCAACGAACGGGGCGGGAATGACAATATAACCGCGGTAATAATGGAAGGAGAGATGACGGATGCTTGACGCTGAAAGTCTTGCGGGAAGCGTGCTCAGCGGCAGGTACGAGGTGCTTGCCAAGATCGGGGCAGGAGGGATGGCAATCGTATATAAGGCTCACGACAAGGTGCTTGACCGTGACGTTGCGATAAAGATACTGAGAGAGAATTTTGAAGAAAAACAGGAGATAGTTTCAAACTTTATAAAGGAAGCGAGATCATCGGCAAGCCTTGTTCATCCGAATGTTGTATCGGTATACGATGTTTGCGAGCAGGACGGGCTTAACTATATGGTGATGGAGCTTGTTGACGGAATAACGCTCAAGGAATACATAAAAAAGCATCCGCGTCTGCCATGGCAGGAGGCGTGTGATTATGCAATACAGATAGGACAGGGAATACAGGCGGCGCATGAGCGCGGGATAATACATCGAGATATAAAGCCGCAGAATATAATAATGGCGCCGGGCGGAGTACTCAAGGTTACGGATTTTGGAATTGCCAAGGCGATGGAGACGGATAAGACGATAGCGGGAGGTACAGCATTAGGGAGCGTGCACTATATCTCGCCGGAGCAGGCGCGCGGCGGATATACCGATTTCAGATCCGACATATATTCGCTTGGGATAGTGCTCTATGAGATGCTCGCAGGCAGAGTGCCGTTTGACGGTGATTCACCGGTATCGGTCGCACTTATGCATATAGAAGAAGAGCCGGTAAACGTGAAGTGTGTAAATATGGACGTGCCTGCGGATCTTGCGTACGTCACGATGAAGGCAATGAGCCGCGATCAGTCGAAGCGGTATCAGAATATGCAGGACTTTATCGAGGATCTGCGCGCGGTCCTGGCTGATGAGCCGCTGCCGTCAAAGGATGGCAGCGAGGAGAAGAAGGAAGATGATGATTTTCTGCTTCCCGAGATAAAAAGAAGTGTGCCTCAGTATAATGACGATGATGAGGTGCAGCCGAGGAAGAGGCAGGCATCGGGCGGGAATACTAAGAAAAAACGCTCGGGCGGCAAGAAGAAGGGCGGAAAGAAAAAGAGCGCGCATGCCGACAGAAATTCCGTGGTGCTTGCGCTTTCGACGATAGGCGTGATACTGGTCATTGCGGCAGTAGTTCTGTTTATGACTATAAATCCTATGGCAAATACGGTGCCGCAGCTTACGAATATGTCTATAGAAGATGCGATAGCTACCGCGGAGCAGAGCGGTTACAGCGTAAGCGACGAGATAGAATATTCGCTTTCGGATACGGTACAGGAAAATTACGTTATCTCACAGCTGCCTGAGGCGGGAGTAGAAGCGCCGAAGTCCGAGCCGATAAAGCTTATTGTTTCGCTGGGAACATCGGGAGGAGGCATAGCCGTACCGGATGTTACCGGAAAGGCGGTCGACGAGGCAGGGGAGCTCATAGAGAATGAGACCCTTACATACAGAGTTGTATCAGAGTACAGTGATACTGTCGATGCGGGATATGTAATAAGACAGACACCGCTTGCCGGCACGCATATAAACTCGGGTGATATAGTTACCCTCCATGTAAGCGTGGGACGGAATACGCAGACTGAAGAACGCAGAACGGTACAGGTCCCGAGCGTTATAGGAATGTACCGTGATAATGCTGAAAGCACATTGGGCATGCAGGGACTGGGGATAGGTACGGTGACATATATGCCGTCCGACGCTGAGGAAGGCACGGTCGTTATGCAGAGTCCGGCAGAGGGAGCATGGGTCGAGGAAGCATCGGGAGTTACGATAGTTCTTTCGAGCGGAAGCACCGATACGACGCTCGGCTCTGAATACCGCGATACCGTTCCGCAGGAGAGCTCCGGCTCCGAGAGCACAAATGAGGAAACGGAGGATAACACGGACTCATCGTCGGAATCCGGTACGGGGGAGACGGAAACGGGCGGTTCCTCGTCATCGGATAACAGCGGCTCGGAATCGGGCAGCGAGAGCGAAGCCGAAACAGGCTCATCCGGCTCAGACAGCAGCGGCAGCGGTTCAACGGAGATGTTTTCTGTAAGAATACCTGATGCCGCTAACGATACTGTAAACGTCGAAATAGTTTCGAACGGACAGGTAGTGCACAATGCTATGCACTCAAAGACGGAGGGCACCGTTACCGTTGAGATAGCAGATGACGGCAGCGGCAGCGCAAGTGTACAGGCGTATATCGACGGCGCAAAGGTCAGCGACAAGACAATAACGTTCTGATATGAAAGGTATAATATATAAAGGCATAGGCGGTTTCTATTATGTTAGAAACGCCGATGGCGAAGAGGTAGAATGCAAGGCGCGGGGCAAGTTCAGAAAAGACCGCGTCATCCCAATGATCGGAGACGAGGTCGAGGTCGATGTGAAAAACGGAAAGGGCTCGATCGTGAGTATAGAGACAAGGCGGACAAGGCTTGTGAGACCTCCGGTGGCAAATATCGATATCGTAGTGATAGTCGCCGCGGCAAAGAGTCCCGATCCCAATGCCGCGCTTATCGACCGTATGTTGGTAAATGCGGAGTCAAACGGCATAGAGCCTATAGTGTGTATAAATAAGACAGATCTTGCCGATGCGTCCGAGCTTGAGGCGATATATAAAGGTGCCGGGTATAAGACGGTTTCGGTCAGCGCCGAGACTGGCGGCGGAGTTGATGAGCTGAAAAGTCTTATCCGCGGCAGGATCGCGGCGTTCGCCGGTGTGAGCGGTGTCGGAAAATCGAGTCTGCTGACTCTTATAACCGGAAACAGTCTTGAAACCGGAGCCGTTTCTGAAAAGATCAGCCGTGGAAGGCACACAACAAGACACGTGGAGCTGTTTCCGACGGAAGGCGGAGGATATGTGCTTGACACGCCGGGGTTTTCGTCGGTAGAGATCGAGGATATACCGCTTGAGATGATAGAGCAATGTTTTCCGGAGATCGCGGAGGCGTCGGGGGGATGCAGATTCCGTGGCTGTGCCCATATCGGTGAGCCCGACTGTGCCGTAAAGGCGCTTGTTGCGGAAAAAAAGATAGCGCAGTCACGCTACTGCTCATATAAGGAGCTCTATGAGCTCCGGAAAGGGAAGAAGGAATGGAAATAATTTTGGCACCGTCTATATTGGCGGCAGACTTCGGGATATTGGGCAGACAGGTGAAGGAAGCTGAGAGCGCGGGCGCGAAATACCTGCATCTTGACGTTATGGACGGTGTGTTTGTACCGAATATAAGCTTTGGGATACCTGTAATAAGCTCCATTCGAAAATATGTCGGAACTGTTTTCGATGTTCATCTGATGATAACCGAGCCTGAGCGGTATATCGGGAGGTTCATCGATGCCGGGGCTGACATAGTTACGTTCCACGCCGAGGCAACGAGGGACATAGCCGGATGTATCGATATGATAAAGGCACGAAACAAGCGTGCATCGGTGGCGATAAGTCCGAAGACTCCCTTGGATGCTGTGCTCCCGTACATAGACAGGCTTGACATGGTCCTGTGTATGACTGTGGAACCGGGCTACGGAGGACAGTCGTATATGACCGAGGTCGAGGATAAGGTGAGGGAGCTGCGCCGCAAAGCGGGTGAGAGCTTCGATATTGAAGTAGATGGCGGTATAAACGATGAAACGATCATAAGGGCCGTGAATGCCGGTGCAAACGTGATCGTTGCAGGTACTGCGGTGTTTGAGGGTGATATTACCGCAAATGTAGAAAGGCTGATGAAATCATGCGGGCAGTGATAATAGGAAACGGTTCGATCGAGGATCATGAATATATCCGTTCGCTTATCCATGAGGATGATACTGTCATATGTGCCGATGGAGGTTTAAGGCACGCTGCCGCAATGGGGCTGCGCGCCGATGTAGCAATAGGTGATTTTGATTCTTCGGATAAGGATGATTGTGTCAAAACATATGAGTTTCCTGTTCGTAAGGACTATACGGACGGAGAGCTTGCGGTTGATTATGCCATAGAGCACGGTTTTGACAGTATCCTGCTCCTAGGCATGACAGGATCGAGGGTAGATCATATGCTTACGAATATTTTTCTGCTGTTCAAGGCGGATAATATAACGATGGCGGATGAACACAATGAGCTATATGCCGTAAGAGGCGGCGGAAGGCTTGTGCTTTCGGGTAAAAAGGGCAAAACACTGTCGATCATTCCGGCAGGCGGAGATTTGTGCGGTATAGTTACTGAGGGATTGGAATATCCGCTTCATGGCGAGACGCTGTTCTTCGGTCACAGCCGAGGCAACAGCAATGTTATAATCGATGACATGTGTTCTATTTCGGCTGAAAGCGGCATGGCAGTCGTCGCAGTGAATGGCGGAGAATGAATTGGACAGGACGGATCAGCATGATGATGCCGTCCTGAATTTTTTGAAACAATATTTGATCAGTGTGTTAAAGGGAAGTTTTAGTGATGATATATCTTGACAATGCGGCGACCACAAAGCCGCGAAAAGAGGCTGTTGATGCGGCGATAATTGCAGCGGAGGAATTCGGGAATCCGTCGTCGCTGCACGGGCTGGGACTGAGAGCGGAAAAGCTTATAAATGAGGCAAAGGATTCGATCGCCAAGGAATTGAATGTTGAAAAAAAGCATATCTATTTCACCTCAGGCGGAACAGAGGCAAACAACCTTGCGATATTTGGCGCGGCTGAGGCGATGCAGCGAGCGGGGAAGCGGGTCATAACCTCGAGGATAGAACATCCGTCGGTGCTGGAAGCGTTCGGAAGACTCTCGGAGCTTGGATATGATGTAGTGTTTGCAGATGCGGAGAGAGACGGGAGGATAAGCGTTGATAGCGTCAAGAGCGCTATTACACCCGATACGATACTTGTAAGCGTTATGCATGTAAATAACGAGACGGGAGTTATACAGCCCGTGAAAGAGATCGCTGACGCGGTAAAAGCCGTGGCACCGAAGTGCATAATACATTCCGATTGTGTTCAGTCTTTCTGCAAGATACCGGTCGTACCGTCGCGGATGGGGGCGGATATGGTAACGATAAGCGCGCATAAGATACACGGCTATAAGGGATGCGGAGCGCTTTATACCGGCGGCAAAAGGTTAAAGCCGCAGATCTATGGCGGTGAGCAGCAGGATGAGCTGAGGCCTGGAACAGAGAATACAGCCGGTATACTGGCGTTCGGTGCTGCATGCAGGGCAGCAGCGCGTGATACCGATGGAATGAGAAAAAAGCGTGAGCTTATGAGATCTGAGCTTCTGAGGCTTGTTCCTGATATAATAATAAACGGCTCAGACGAGTATAATTCAGGAACAGTCTTAAATGTTTCTTTCCTGGGGATAAAGGCGGAAATACTTCTTCATTCACTTGAGCGGCACGAGATCTATGTCTCGACCGGATCGGCTTGTTCAAGCCATAAGCCGCAGCCGAGTCATGTACTTACGGCTATGGGGGCCGATGCCAAGGCTGTAGCCGGGGCGGTAAGGATAAGCTTTGCGGAGACCACGACGGAGGATGAAATAATGGAGGCGGCGGGAAAAATAGCTGCCGAGGTAAAGACAATAAGACGGTATATGAGATGAATTTGTTATACTCTTGACAAAATATATACGGTTGTGATAAAATATATCAAAAGTGCTACTCCTGGCGAGGGAGGGCTGAAGGAGGCAAGACTATGGCGTTTTTTGATAATATAGGCAAGAAGATAAGTGATCTGGGTCAGGGCGCGATGACAAAAACAAGAGATCTCGCTGATTCCGCAAGGACAAGCGCTGCGATCTCTGATGAGGAACGAAAAATAAATTCATATTACTCTCAGCTTGGAAGACTGTATTATGCAAAGTGTGCAGGCAGCGCAGATGGTGAGTTTTTGAATATAGTAAATATGATTAAGGATTCAAACAGAAGGATAGAAGAGCTCAGAGCAGAAAACCGTGCAAGAAAGGGACTTGTAAAATGTCCGCAGTGCGGTGCGGAAAATGCCGTCGATTCGTTATTTTGCTGTGCATGCGGAAACCGTATGGAGTTTCATGCAGCTACGCCATCGGGCGGCGCGGAGAACGTTTCAGGTGAGAAAGCTGCCGGGCAGGATATCGTTTCGGATGAAAAGCAGCCGGATAGTGAGTCGGCGGCTGATGAGACGGCAACGGGAGCACCGGCTGAAACCAACGAAATTCCGGAGCAGAGAGTATGCAGCTCTTGCGGTGCTCCAATCGGCGAAGGAGCAGTATTTTGCGGCAGCTGCGGTACACGGCAGTAAATAAAGGTGAAAGGAGGAGGCACGGTTTAGGCTGCGCCGACAATAGGTAATGTTTTGCAGAAAATGCGGTTCGGAAATACCGGACGGGTCTAAATTTTGTATTAAATGCGGTGAACCTGTAGAGACACCGGAAATGACAAATGACGCTGAAATACCGGTTGTCGATGCGAATAGATCGCGATACAGAAAAATAGGGATCATTGCTGTTATCGCGGCAGCAGCCGTAGTTGCGGCGGTAGTTTTGGTATTCGTATTCGGAGGAGGACGGAGCTACAGGAAGGTCATAGACGAGTTTTTTGAGGCAGCCATAGTCGATATGGATGCCGAGGATATGCTTGAACTCTATCCTCGAGAGATCGTAAGGAAAGAGTTTGGCAGCTACAGTTATGCAGATAATGGGGATATATATCTTGAAATGGAATTTGGCGATCGCCGGGGCAGGCCGGATATAAACATTGTACACAACGAGAGATATGATGATGAGCGTTTAAATTCACTAAGGCAGGAGCTTATGGGTGAATACGGTATCTCGCCGTCCGAAGCACGTGACGTAATTGTCACGTACAGCGTTGCCACCAGAAGCGGAAATGACAAGACGGGCACGGTCCGGCTGAGTATGATAAAACTTGGCAGGACATGGTATCTGCTCGAATTTGATGATGCGGATATGAGTAATCTTGCATAATCGTTTTGATAACGGGAATGAAAAAACATGGAAGGTACGAGTGAGATGAAAAAATATTGCAGTGTATGCGGAGCCGAGCTTGACGAGAATGACGTGTTTTGCGGTGCGTGCGGCGCTGTTCAGCGAGAAAGACACAGTTCAAATTGCAGATATTGCGGAGCGGCGCTTGAGCCGGGCGGTGAATACTGCCCTAATTGCGGAAGAAGGACAGTCATAGACTCGGCTGACAGAAGAATCTATGCTGGAAACAAATTAGGAGGAAACGGAGGCTCTGGTGATTACCGTAGAGGCGTCCCCAATGGCATGCAGGACAGCTTAGGCGGCGCTGCGGGAGGCGGCAACGTAAGCCCGGATAAGGGAGGTAATACAGGTACGATTATAGCCGCGGTTTGTTCGGCTATAGCTGTTATTGCGGTTGTAGTATGCCTTGTCATTGTATTTGGCCCCGGAAATTCAGAAAGGGCGGATCGGGAGGCTGGGACCGCATTGGTCACAGAGAATATTACGCCGACACCTTTGCCGACAGCCACGCCGTCACGTTCGATGGATCGGCAGCCGGGGCAGTATAATGATACCGCGCGTGTACCGGTACAGAGCTATGCGCCCGCACCGCCGCCGGCGCGTCCGACTGTGCCGCCGTCGACAGATACACGTCCGGATAACTCATATTCTAAATCGTATCTGACATACAGGGACAGTGAATATTCATTCTCGTGTCCGTATCCGAGTGACTTCATACTGACTCATGTGGATAATGATTTCTTCCGCTATACACTTGCAGCACCGGATGGCAGCGGTGCGGTGTACATATGTGCAACTCAGAACAGCAATGGCAGAACACCGCAGACGGTGCGCGATAATTTTCTTGCGACCTATGGAGGTACACCGGATTATGAGAACAGCGGCAGCAGTTGGTGTGCGATAAGCACATTTGACGGCAGCCGATGGCATTACGGCTACTTCTCACTGAGTAAAAGCATGATACGCGGCTTTGAGGTCCATTATTCGGATGCCTACAGAAACCGTTACGATAAGTATATAAACGATATCTATGACGGATTGTCGCTGAACTGAGATGGCGGGATGTTTCGAAGCAAAATAAACGGAGGCTGTAAGCTTTTGACAAAGATTACAGCCTCCGTTTTTATAAATTTTACATCCAGCTCTGTTTTACGCCGTTATCGACCGCCTCGCCGTACAGTTCTATCTTGTGGTTGAGCCTGTCCAGAGTTTCGTTGATCTGATCGCGCTGCCTGACAAGTTTCCCGCGCTGCTCACAGAGCAGATCAAGTCTTGCGGGAATTGTCGAATCTCCTTCCATACAGAGCTTCACATACTTAGTGAGTGCTTCTATCGGCATCCCCGCGCTTCTCATACACAGAGCGAGCGATACCCATGAGAGATCTTTTTCCGTATAGTCTCTTATACCTCCTGCTGTGCGTGTTACCGGCGGCAGTACACCTATACGCTCGTAATAACGCAGCGTATCCTGCGATATATCGTATTTTTCACTTACCTGTTTTATAGTCATATTATTACCACCTCATTCACATTATACAATTTACCATAAAGCCCGCAGCCAATGAGAATACTATCACAAATGCGATATAAAGTGCAAAATGCTTTGCACCGAGCACTATCTTGAGCGCGCCCAGATTTGTGATCTTGGTCGACGGACCGGTTATCATAAACGATGTTGCCGCGCCCATACTCATGCCTCCGGCAAGCCATTGCTGCAAAAGCGGTATTGTGCCGCCGCCGCAAACATACAGCGGCACACCGATGGTCGCTGCCATCAGAAGTCCGAAGCCTTCATTTGAAAAGAGTCCGGCAAACGAATCAGCGGGGACATATCTCTGAAAAAGCACCGAAAGTATTACGCCTACTAAAAACCACGGTCCGGTCGCTTTAATATTCCTGCCTATGTTTTTCAGAAGCCTTAAAAGCATGTTCGGATCCGTGTCTCGTCCGGCACGTTCTTCGAATTTTGTGAATCTGAAAAAGGGTCTGTTTTTAAAGAAGATACGTATAAGAAGTCCCGCAGTTACGCCGCATAAAAAACATGACACGAACCGCACGGTGAGCGCTGCCGGACCCAATGCAGCGCTGTATATAAGCAGCTGCGGATTTAAGAGAACAGAGCTCATCATGAAGGCGGCAAGATAATCGTCACGAAGTCCCTTTTGTGAGAATGATGCGGCTATGGGTATCGTACCGTACATGCACAGCGGGGATGCTATGCCCAGAAGAGACGCAGGTATTAGGCCTATGATACCGAGATGTCTGTCCTGGACTGCCGTGAGAAGCCTGTGTATCCTGTCCTTGCCGAAAACGGAGACGATCGAGCCTATAACGATACCCAGCGCCCAGTAGGGAAGTATCTGCCGCACCTGAATATCGAAATAATACCATAGATATACTGCTTCGCGTTGAATTATATCAATAATGTTTTCCATAATTTTTTTATTCGGATGATGTTCGTCTGTTTATCATACTTGCCTGATATGCCGCGCCGAAACCGTTATCGATATTTACGACACTTACACCGCTCGCACATGAGTTCAGCATCGACAGGAGCGCCGCTATGCCGCCGAATGATGCACCGTAACCGACGCTGGTCGGGACGGCTATTACCGGACAATCCGCAAGCCCCCCAATGACGCTTGCAAGCGCGCCCTCCATACCTGCGATCGCAACTATGGCGTTAGCTGTCATTATATCGTCCGTGTGTGCAAGAAGACGGTGTATTCCGGCTACGCCTACATCGTACAGTCTCACCACATTATTCCCGAGCGCCTCGGCTGTTATAGCCGCTTCTTCCGCAACGGGCATGTCACTTGTCCCGCCGGTGGCGATAACGATCTTGCCTGTACGCTTTTCGGGCATGGAGCCTATAAGACCTATCCGCGCTGTAGGATAGTAATTGAAGCCGGCTGTCTCCTTCAGCTTGTCAGCCTTGGAGTTATCAAGACGGGTTATAAGTATTCTTTTTTCACCATGTGACAGCAGTGATCCTGCTATCCCGGCAATCTGCTCGGCAGTCTTTCCGGCGCCATATATGACCTCTGCAATACCCTGCCGTGCATGTCTGTGATGATCGGGCTTTGCGTAGCCGAGATCGTCAAACGGAGCCTGCTTTATTTTAAGTAAAGCGTCATCAATGCTCACGGTTCCATCTGCCACACCTTTTAAAAGTCCCGAAAGATCGTTGTTGTTCATTGCTGTTCTCCTTGATCTATGCTTAAGAAGACACCCCGCCCGGAAAGGGAATATAAACGGCGGGGGCTCCCAAGCTTGCATTATTGGCGTCAGTCTATGCTGACAAGTTCATATTCGCTGCTGCCGTAGCCTATTTCTGCCGCATGTTCGAGAGTGTGAAGACCATTCCTTGACTCTATCCTGTCGATGAGCGTGCCGCTCTCTGATCTGTCGGTGTTGTATACTATGTCGATACATGCCTGATCTACTGCCACAGGATCGGTCGACGCGGTATCTGCCGGAACTGTTATCGTTATCGTCTGTGTGCTTTGCTCCCAGCCTACCGTGAAACCGAAGCTCTCGGAAATGAACCGTATGGGGAGCATGGTCCTGTCATTCAGTATGACAGGAGCGACATCGAGTGTGCGCACGGTATCGTTAAAATACGCGGTCGTGCTGTCGATAACGAGCCTTACTGTATTGCCGTTATAGGAAAGAGATGCTTCTCGTGCCGTTTCGTCCCACGATACGCTGCCGCCGGCTGCCTCTATGATAGCACGTACAGGGACCAGCGTTCTGTCGTTCATTATTACGGGCGATGTTCCGCTTTCGTCTATCGACTCAGACTCACCGTTTACCGTCATCTGAGGATCGCCTATTCGGAGCGTGATAACAATTTCCTCATCTGACGCAAGTACGCTGTCATTATTGCCGTGGAAGGATAATCCCGCAAACACGGCACATATGAGCGCGAGAACGGCAACGAAAACCGCTACCTTTCTGAAATTTGCATTGCGTGTCATAAACACACCTCCTCGTAGATTTGTGATTTGTTTAAGTCTGTTTTCAGAGACTTTATTTATCACGAGCCGAAGATTCGCTTCGCCTCGATCATGTTCTCTTTTATTTTTACTCCGAACGGACATCTCTTTTCGCAGGCGCCGCAGCCTATACAATCTCCGCCGCGTGCTTCGAGCAGGTTATAATGTTCGCGCACGGTTTCCGGTATTTCGTTCTGAGCCTTTGCAAGATTCAAAAGCTTTGTGACCATTGCTATATCTATTTTCTTTACACATGGGGCACAGTGACCGCAGTACATGCAGTGACCTTCCCAGCTTATGCGCGGAAATTCCGCAAATGCGCGCGCGTAGTCTTTATCCTTATCTGCAGCTGTTTCATATGCCGCGCTTTTTATAAGCTCATCGATACTGTGTGCACCGGCGAATACGGTTGCTACAGCCGGACGGGTGAGCGCATAGCTGATGCACTGGACCGGAGTCAGTGCCATTCCTGCAGGCGAGTTTTCATTTAAAAGGTCTCCGCCGCCGAACGCCTTCATTACCGTTATGCCTACACCTCTGCTCTGACAGACTTCATAGAGTCTCTCTCGTTTAGAATCGAGATTGGTCAATCTGCCGGCATAGCTTTCCTCACGCCAGAGATCCTCGCAGTCTTCACTCGCGGGAAGAAGATCATAGCAGGGATTGATGCTGAACATCAAAACATCTATGAGACCGCTTTCGACTGCCGTAAGCGCTGCATCTGGATTATGGCTGCTCATTCCGACCGCTTTTATGACTCCATTCTTTTTTAGCTCCATCGCATAGTCGAGTATGCCGCTTTCTTGTACGTTCGACCAGTCGCTGACGGCGTCGACGTAATGTATCATGCCTATATCTATGTAATCCGTTGAAAGCTCGCTGAGCATGTCTTCAAATCCCTTTTTCACCATGTCAAGGTCACGTGTCCGCTCATACTGACCATTTCGCCAGATCGAGCACAGATGTGACTGCAGCACGAATTTGTCACGTCTGCCGCGAAGTGCTGAGGCGAGATTTTTTCTGAGGTCTGGATTAGGCGAGTATAGATCTATGCAGTTTATTCCTAGTTCAAAACATTTATCGATAAATTGTGAGGTGAATTCGGCATCCCTGCCGTTTAAGCCTTCACAGCCAATTCCTATTTCGCTGACCGTTATACCGGTATTGCCAAGTTCATTGTATTTCATTTCCTTCACTCCATATATTTGTTTTATATAACAATTATACAATCTGGACCTTGCTTGAAGTCAATAGATTTTATGTTTTATTAACAAAAAGTTAACCTTTCGATAGGTGATGCTAATTTCTGCAGCGAATGCAGTGCCGATGCCGCCCATACCGGTCTGCGGCGGCATCGGCATATGTTTATGGGGTTACATAAGACTGCCTGTATATGGCAGACACAAATAGGTGAACGCCGTCGGTATCCGACAACTCGTACCGCGCCGCATCCGCACCAAATGAGGCTGATAATGAATGCATGTGCCCATGTTTATATGAATACATAGCGGCGTATGCGGCAAATAGGAAAGGTGCGGGACAGCTCGCGGGATACCTGGGGCGATCCGGCGCCTCGGGACGCCTTCGATAAATACCGTTTCCGATATTTTCTGATTTAATTATATATGTTAAAGTAAACTTTAAGTCAAGAGAATAAGTCATTTCTTTGCAGAAAGTTAAAAGAATGTTCACGAACCGAGTTCTCTTTTATATAATAGGTTAAATAGTGTGGATTGGCTTTGTTGTTTCGTTTTCGCAATTTGTTACTACTCAGGTATGAAAAATCGCATAATAAAGGCATTGTGCAAAACGTAGAAAATAAAAATAAATTTTTTTGAGAATTTTTGCGTAAAAATGAGGTTATCCACACGACGAATGCTGCGAGTGAAAAC
>DVNB01000015.1 GCA_018714695.1 Candidatus Ornithomonoglobus merdipullorum
GAATTTTGACTATGTTCTTAGTTTTGTAACAATTCAAACAAAAGTTGAATTATACTAAGTTGCATAAAAAGGCATTATAATATATAATTAAGTCAACAAAACCGGAACGATCCCCCGGAACGATCCGGATACAAAATTTCAGGAGGTGGTTTTGCTGTGAGTATTGCAACAGCAGAAAAGAAGGCGGCTTTGAAACGTCAAAAGGCTGCCGACAAAAAATTAAGACCGACCGTGTGGTCTGATATAAAGCACAATCCATGGCTTTACGGACTATGCGTACCGGCGCTCTTATTCTTTCTTTTGTTTTCATACATCCCTATGTTTGGACTGTATATTGCGTTTGTTGATTACAGACCTCTCGAGGGAATATGGGGCAGTGAGTTTATAGGGATCGAGAACTTTAAGGCGTTCTTCGCGACTGATAACTGGATCACCGTAACGGGAAACACGTTGTTCCTGAACGCACTCTTTATCTTCTTTACGACACTTACTTCCGTAATAATAGCTATCATGCTTTCGGAAATGTCTAATAAGTGGGTCAAGAAGATAACACAGTCAATAGTTATTCTTCCGCACTTCATGTCATGGACGGTGGTTTCGATGCTCTCGGTAGCGATACTCGCATCAAACGGTATGGTAAACCAGATCATAACGACCTTCGGCGCTGATCCGGTAGAGTTTTACAATACTCCCTCTGTATGGCCTTTGATCCTTGTTCTATTGAGGATATGGCAGGGCGCGGGTTTCGGCTCTATCGTATACCTTGCAACGATAACCGGAATAGATTCTTCTATATATGAAGCTGCCGCGGTGGACGGAGCAAGCAGGTTCCAGTGTATAACGAAGATAACACTCCCGCTTCTTAAGAATACTATCATAATGCTTACGATAATGTCGGTAGGTAAGATCTTCAACGGTGATTTCGGAATGATCTACGCGATGGTAGGCTCAAACTCGATCCTCTATCCTACAACGGACGTTATAGATACATATCTGTTCAGACAGCTGCTTGAGAATCCTTCGATGGGACAGACCGCGGCGGTTGGTCTTGTACAGTCTGTGCTCGGACTTTGCTTCGTCCTTCTCTGCAACAAGGTAGCGAACAAGTGGAGCCCCGAATCGGCATTGTTCTAAGGAGGTATTATATTAATGAAAAAATCAAAAGGCGATTACGCCGTTTCAATAGTTGTATACGCATTCATAATTGGGTTCGCGATCATATGTCTAATCCCGTTCCTGCTTGTGCTTTCAAGCTCATTTACGGATCAGGCGGCACTTAACAGAAACGGTTATGAGCTCTGGCCCGAGGCTTTCTCAACAGCGGCATACTCACTGCTGTTCAGCTCAGGAACGATCCTTCCCGCATACGGCGTTACGATCTTCATAACAGTTGTTGGTACGGTCTTGAGTATGCTGGTAACATGCGCCTGCGCTTACGCGATATCGTGCAAGAGCATGTACTACAGAAGCACGGTAGCGATGATCATCTACTTCACGATGCTCTTCAACGGCGGTCTCGTTCCTACATATCTATGGGTGACGAAATACTTAGGCTTGTCAGACTCCATTTGGTCGTTGATACTGCCGTCACTTGTAAACGCATGGAACCTGCTGCTTATGAGGAACTTCTTTAACAGTATCCCGGAGGCTTTGGCGGAGTCGGCAAGGATAGACGGCGCGAACGATATGACGATACTCTTCAAGATAATTCTTCCTGTATCGCTTCCCGGTATCGCAACGATCGGTCTCTTCTACGCTCTGGCATACTGGAACGAGTGGTATAAGGCGCTTCTTTACATCCATACAGAGTGGAAGTATCCGCTGCAGTACCTCATCATGGAGATACAGAAAAACATCCAGTTCGTTCAGCAGAACGCGGCTCAGGCGGGTGTTGTTACGGACGGACTTATCCCTGCCGAGACAACTCAGATGGCAACGGCTGTTGTAACGATAGGACCTATCATCCTGCTCTATCCGTTCCTGCAGAAGTACTTCGTACAGGGACTCACGGTCGGCAGCGTTAAGGGTTGATTTCTGAAAGGAGGCTATTTATAGAATGAACAAAATTTTGAAAAGAGTCATTACTGTAACGCTCACTGCGGCTATGACCGTGCCGGTGCTTTCCGGCTGTGGCGAGTTTTTGGGCAACTCGGTAGACTCCGATACGATAAAGGTCATGCTCTCGGGCGAGGAGCCCACGGGCTGGGACGAGGTGATTGCAAGATATAACGAGACAGGCGCGCAGGAGACGGGTGTGAAGCTTGATGTTGAATGGGTATCGCAGGGTTCATATAAGGAGAAGCTGAACCTCAGAATGATCGGTTCGGAAAAATATGATCTCGTATTCGACGCTCCGTTCAACAAGCTCAGAACATTCGCGGCTTACGAGATGTACGTTCCGCTTGAGGATTATATAGCGAGCGGTGAGTATCCAAATCTTACAAAGGCATTTTCCGAGGATATTGTAAATGCTAACTATTACTACGGTCATCTTTACGGACTGCCGATGATGAGGACCTATGGAAACGGTATAAACTGTGTGTATTATAGGAAGGATCTTGCAAAGAAGTACAACATAGGCGTTGACGGACAGATAAACAGCTATGAGGAGCTTCAGCAGTTCTTTGAGGCGATCTTAAACGGTGATGAGGCTAAGGAGAACCTGGTTCCGTTCGGAGTTTCCGGCTCAAGAGGCTTCTATTCACTGTTCGCACAGGACACTGTTGACCAGGCTAAGAACCATATAGTAAGAATGAGTCTCGGCGGTGCGTTCGCGCATATCCTTCTGAATGAGGAGAATACAGAGGTCGTTGATATAGTTTACGAGGGAGAAGATCTTTCGCGTTATTCACAGTTCCCGGAGAAGTATCAGGACGGACAGCTTTTGGGACTTCAGAGACTTGAAACGCTTCGCGAGTGGAACAAGTATCTTGAGCGTGACTCGCTCAACAGAAAGGATGCATGGGCTATGCTCACGGGTCTGAGATGTGCGGCGATGGTAGACAACCTTGACACATATGAGCAGAAGGCAACGGAGTTTGCTCAGGCTATACCGGACGGAGAGCTGGGCATATTCATATTGGAGGATGACGTAAGGAATATGGAGCCTGAGGCGAGACTTACCGACCTTAAGGGAAACAACTTCATCTGTATCCCGGCATGGTCGGATAAGATCGACAAGGTTCTCACATTCCTTGACTGGCTCTATGCCGATTCCGATAATCACGATCTCTTCGAGCTTGGTATTGAGGGCGTGAACTGGGAAGCTGTAGGCGATGATAAATATGAGGTGCTTGAAACAGATAAAGAGCAGTATTCATTCCCGGGCTATGTGCTCACATGGAATCCTAACTTTGTAAGATTCCAGGCGTCGCTGCCGGACGATATATATCAGTATAAGAAGTACGATCTTGAGCAGAGCGCATATTACGAAAGCCCGCTTGCAGGATTTACCTTTGATACTACTGAACTGCAGACAGAGACCTCGGTAGTTTCTGGTATTATGTCACAGACAAGCACGGCGCTTGAGCACGGCGCGCTTGATGATCCTGTTGCGCAGCTCAGGGCCACAACGGCTGAGGCGCTCGCGAACGGTCTTGATGTGATCCGTGAAGAGGCGATACGTCAGATAAATGAATTCCTTGCACAAAAAACTCACAGGAATAAATAATACTGTAAAATGACAGAGGGCTGAGCAGGATATGCGCAGCCCCCTGCACTCTTGAAAAATAATATATCAAATTTTTGTATAGGTGGTAGCAAATGTTTAAATTAGCGGAAGCAGATAAGAAATGGGCTGATGAGGTATGGAACAGGATTGATGCAAAGATGCGGGTTGTTGCTGACCGAAATAAGGATATAATACCTTACACGACCGGTAGTGACGGCAGATTTATAGACTGTGCCAAGGGCGAGTTCCCGTATGATATTTCATGGTGGACAAACGGTTTTTGGCCGGGATATATGTGGCTTTTGTACGTCGGCACGGGCGAGGCGGTCTACAAGGAGGCGGCAGAGAATGCTGAGGATCTGTTGGATGCTGCGTTTGCCGAGTATGACCATCTTCACCACGATGTTGGATTTATGTGGCATATAAGCGCGGGTGTGAACTACCGGCTGACAGGAAACAAAAAATCAAGGCTGCGTGCGCTCTATGCGGCGGATTTTCTTGCGGCGCGTTTCAATCCGGAGGGAGATTATGTGCGTTCATGGAACGCCGATTCCGATACTGACGGTTACCATAAGCTTATCATTGATTCGATGATGAATATACCGATGCTCTATTGGGCGGCTGAGGAGCACGGTGATGATCGTTACAAAAATATGGCGATACGCCATGCCAACACGGTGATGCGCACACATCTGCGTGAGGACGGAACGGTACACCATATCGTAGAGGTGGATCCTAAAACCGGAAACGCGATAATGGCGCTTGGCGGACAGGGTTACGAGCTTGGCTCAACATGGGCGCGCGGTCAGGCTTGGGCAATATATGGATTCACTCTTTCCTATATACATACCGGCGATGAGCGGTATCTCATGACGGCAAAAAAAGTCGCTAATGCATTCATCGCCTGCGCGGCGCAGAGCGACTGGATAGTGCCGCTCGATTTCAGACAGCCGGAGGAGCCGAAGATTTATGACACCACGGCTGCGGCATGCGCGGCGTGCGGTCTTATAGAGATCGCGAAGACATGCTCGGAGTATGATGTGAAGAACTATCTAAATGCCGCGCTCAAGCTGCTTCGCGCTATGGATGAGAAGGCGGCGGATTACACGACGGACAATGATAATCTGCTTAATTACGGAACAGAGGCGTATTATCCGGGCAGAGGCGAGGCCGGCAGAAACACAGCGATAATTTACGGAGACTATTATTACACAGAGGCATTTTATAAGCTTAAGGGCTTTGAGCCGTTATTCTGGTAAGAGAGGAATATTATAATGAAGAAAAGAATAATTTCAGTTCTTTTATGCACCGCTATGCTTGCGACATCGGCAGGCATACCGGCGCTTGCCGATGATGGCGATGCGGAGCTTACAAATTCGAATATCATCGACAAGATAACGCTGGGCGACGCGGAGTCGGAGGCTGCGCATGGGTTTATTGAAAGCGGCACAGTTACCGGCACTGACAGCGAGGCCGGCAAGCAATATAAGGACGAAAACGGAATATGGCAGGGCGGCGGCATAGGCGACGGCTTGACCTATAGGCAAATGACCGTTCCGGCGGAAGGCGAGGAAGGCGGAAACTTTGAGTTTACGATAAAGGCTGATCCCGGACAGGTCACATATATAACGATAAGAGTATCCGGCTCACAGTATGACAGAGGAAATCTCCTGATGTACGGGGCGGGCGGCGATACCTCAGTGCTTGACGCTTACAGCGGCAGGGAATACGCCGAGCTTTATAACGGACTCTACACAGAGGGACCGTCGTGCTACGGCAGATATTACTATGCAACGTATAAGCTGCCCGAGGGAATGGTCTCGGCAGACGGCACGGTAACGCTTTCGATCTGGCACAAGGGTGCGATGGATTCTTACGGCACATCGACCTACAAAGAGGTAACTCAGCCGTCAGTATATATATACGATATATATTCAAGCACTGAGCCGTACTTCGAGCCGGACGATGAGTTTGTAGGCACCGGCAAGGACGAGGAGATCATTGAGCGTGACACATCGGAATTTGACGTATCCGCTTATGACTACCTTGCGGGTGAGGTAAACGATATGACAGACAAGGTCCTTTCGTGGCAGTGCTACGGCGAGGACTGGGAAGCGGTAAGGACCGAGAACAATGCGTACTTTGAGGGCGCAGTCATAAGAAACACGCCGGTAACGGAGGGTGATTTCTCCGGCGAGGGCGATGCCGTTTCAAGACGATATGCGCAGAATGCGATACTGCATCAGAACTGGTCAACGATGTCGAATCTGATGGTGCTCGCGAATGCGTACATATTCGAATTCTCGGGTGACAAGCATAACAACCCTGAAATACTTGACCGCTATTTCGCGCTGCTTGACTTCTATCAGCGCGCGCAGGACAGCCAAGGCGGCTGGTGCTATTTCTCGACAGGAGAAGATAAGGGCAAATGGCTCGGCGTTTCGCTTGACGGAACGGGCGAGAGACTAACGGGTGAATACTGGCCTTTGATGTCTCTGGGTGCTGATGCTATGATAGAATCGTTTATAATGCTCAACAACTATGTTATGAACAGCGGCAACGGGGAGATCATAGCAGATTATACAGCGCATCTTGACGAGGTGATAGACGGTGATCTCACCGGCGGCATGGACAGAACGAGACGTGAATATTACATCGATATGTTCGGCAGGCTCCGTGACAGGATGGCGAATCCGTCGCGCGGCGTAGGTGATTTCTATGCGCCGACAAACCGTGCGGGCACAGCCAATCAGGATTTCGGCTTTGCGTATAATGCGAACCAGTGCATGGCGCTTATTGAGCAGGACGGAGTGAATACGGAGTACAGCTCAAACGACGGCAGTGAGTATCTCGATATGGTAAAATATAAGTACGGCGAGATGGTCGATGGTCAGAAGTGGTTCTCGACACAGACGGGACTCGGCCTTGAGGGCGGTGCTTCGCACGGCGGCTGGGCAGGCGATTACGGGACACTGCTTATGAAGATATCAAACGAATATGCCGAGTGCAGTCCGTATCTGCCGGAGGAGGCAAGAGAGATCTTCACGAGCCAGGCATACAACGCATATGAGGCAGGCAAGTATTTCTTCTATGTATCGGCAAATGCAAACGGCGAGCCTACGCTGCTTGCAGAGTGCTGGGCATCCTCAAGAAAGGACGGCTACGGTCAGCATTCATCTTATCCGATAGCCGGATTTACCGCTACAGAGCTTGGTTCGGGCGCGGCGCTCAGATATCTCCAGCTCTATATAGAGCACGACATGGGTTACTACTCAACTCTCAGAAGCGATTTTGAGGTGACAAATTCACCGCATATATACACGAATCTTGTCGATGCTCAGAATATCCTAAAGTATTACAAGGATGTCGAGGAGCTCACGGCGCAAGGTAAGATAGAGTATCTTCCGATGGAGGATGAGCACGAGGATTTCGCGTGGTACGATACCGATGCACATGCTATAGTTTTCAAGAACAAGGGCGAGAGAGCGTATATAACGATGAACTACCGCCGCAATGACTGGGAGCTCAACGATTATACAAGGATACATTTCACGACCGAGACTGAGGACAGAACGGCTGAAGTTCGTTCAACGCATCAGGGCGGTATCTACGAATGGCAGGATTCCTCACATCTCACGGACGGCGGACAGCCGTATACACATAAGCGATACAATACGTATGAGGAAGTTAAATACGGAAAGTACATATGCGGAATAAATCTTTCAAAGGATGATCCGGCTGTAGGTCAGCAGGGCACGACATATTATGCCGATACGACCGGTGTAACGCGTGCGAAGGATCTTATTTCCGGCAAGGAGTATGTCAGTGAAAACGGTGAGGACATAAGCGTTCCGGTATCACCGCAGGGAGCGGTAGTGCTTGAGGTGCTCGAAAGAGCGGACACCGAGACGGTAAGCGTTATATATAAGTCCGGAAACGACGTTCTTGACTTTGATACGATGACCGTACGCACCGGAGAAACAGTAAGCGCGGAGCCGGCGTTCTTTGACGGGTACAGAGTTACAGAGGATACTGAAAAGTCGGTAATTGCCGACGGAAGCTCAGACATAATTTTTGAGTACACCGCTGATTCCGCTCCGTCGTTCAACGAGACTATACGTGAGACTGAGCCGGCTGAATGGCAGGTATATAACTACGGCACTGCCGAAGGTGACTGCACGATGGGTGAAGACGGTGAACCGACCGACATCCGGTCAAAGTGCGAGGAAGGCAGAGGCAACCTTGACAAGACATTTGTGTATAAAGAGGTGGCGGGAGATTTCAGGCTCCATGTCCGGCTCAACGGCTTTGACCGTACATCGACTGATAAGGAGTATTTCTCGCTCCTTGCGACAGACAAGCTTGACTTTGAGGTGGCAAACTTCTTCGAGCTGCGTCACTTCTCGAACAATAATAATATCCTGCTCGTGAGCCACGGCGAGAATGAGGAGCTCAGTACAACGAGTTACTGGGCGGGTGATATGAACAACAAGGATGTCCCGATAGACTTTATCATAGAGAGAAAGGGCGATGTTGTTGAATATTGGTACAGTCTTGACGGCGGAGTGACCTATGAGCAGACCTCGAAGGCTGTGAATACTATACCGGCAGACTCGGTGATGTACGTCGGCGCGGCAATGACGTGTCAGTCGGGCGAGACGAATACGGCGCATTTTGAGGATCTTACGATAGAGGGAAGTCTTGTCGGTGCTCCTGTAAATGTGGACGATACGGTGGAGATAGACTTCACTGCGACCGATCCCGACAATGATCCGCTCACATATGTATTCAATGTGCCGGACGGCTCTGTGATAGAGAACAACATCGTACACTTTACACCGGCGTACGGCGGAGCGTTCACGTTCGCGGCGGCTGTGAACGATGAATATCATCTCGACCCCGTATCAAAGACGATAAGGGTAAGAGTCAACGGTGGTATCGACATAACCGTGGACGGAGTTATCCTTGAGACGGATGTTCCCGCATATATTTCAAATGACTATGTGCTTGTGCCGATAAGGGCGATAAGCGAGAGACTCGGCGCGGATGTGAGCTGGGATGAGGCTTCGGGCACAGCCGTTATCGAAAAGGACGGAACGAGCATAGAGCTTGTAAGAGGCTCTGGCACAGCGATGATAAACGGCGTCAGCACCGAGCTTGAAGAGCCGGCAGTGATCACACAGGGCAGATTTATGGTGCCGATAAGATTTGTTGCCGAAGCGCTTTCATGTGATGTCAACTGGGACGAGGAAAATTCCGTTGTCATGATAGAGAGGTAAAGTTTAGAAATGCACAATGTATAATGCGCAATGGACAATGTAAGGACGCTTTGCGTCCGGAAGGTTCGTGCAGCGTTGGTGCCTTGTGCAGAAAGGCGGATTATAAAGATGTATATAGGTATAGATCTGGGAGGAACAAATATAGCGGGAGCGGTAGTCAATGCGGAGGGAAATATCCTTTCGCAGGGCTCCGTCCCGACCAGGAGTGAGCGGCCGACCATTGATATAGTAAAGGATATGGCAGAGCTTTCACGGGAGATCACCGCGGACAGCGGGCTTGAGCTTTCAGATATCAAGGCGGTAGGCATAGGCTGCCCCGGAACGATCGATTTCGATACCGGAGAGGTCATATACTCCAACAATATCAGAATGGAGCATTTCCCGCTTGCGGACGAGTTTCGTAAGCTCATTGATCTGCCGGTAAAGGTGGACAATGATGCTAACTGCGCTGCGATGGGTGAATATCTTGTAAACGGCGGCGGCGCAAAGAGCTTTATGCTCATAACTCTGGGCACCGGCGTCGGGAGCGGACTGGTTTTGAACGGCGAGGTGTACCGTGGATTCAACGGCGCTGCGTCGGAGGCGGGGCATTTGACTCTTGTCTCGGGCGGCGAGCTCTGCACCTGCGGAAAGCAGGGCTGCTGGGAGGCTTATGCCTCGGCGAGTGCGCTTGTGAGACAGACTAAAACGGCAATGTCGGCGCATCCCGAAAGTTTGATGCATAAGATAGCCGAGGAGTTCGGCGCCGTAAACGGTCAGACGGCTTTCCTTGCAGCTAAGGAAGGCGACGCTGCGGCGCATGCGGTTGTGGATGCATACATAAGATACGTGGCGGACGGCATAGTGAGTGTCGAGAATATTATTCAGCCGGAGGTAATAGCCATAGGCGGCGGGATAAGCCGCGAGGGCGAGGGGCTTTTAAGGCCTATACGCGAATATGTTGGCAATACCGGCTTTAACAAATTCAAAAAGAAATCACGTATAATTGCGGCGGGACTGTTAAACGACGCGGGCGTGATAGGCGCGGCGGCTGTGGCGATGTGAGAAAAACACATGCGGTACGACGGGGCGAGCTGCTGAACTTTGAGTGAGATCCTCTTGCTGCAGGATCTCACTTTTCTGAGTGCGATATTTGAATATTATATGCAATTTGTACATAGAGAATTAAAAAACAGAGTCATTGTTAAATAACTGAGTTGAATATATACGACTTTTATGGTAAAATGTTAATCAGATATTAATAGTAAGCAAACGATCAATGACATGGTCAAAAATTTTTTTGGAGATGGAGGCGGTCAGGTGATAAAAAGAATTATCGGAGCCGTTCTGGCTGCCGCTGTTGCTTTGCCCGTTATCCCTGCGGCGTATGCCGAGGAGAGACTGGGGACCTTCGGGTTTGAAGCGGGAGAGCAGGAGTGGTATCAAAGCGCGAGTGACGGAAGGATCTCGCAGGGCTATGACGAGCTTAGGAAATATTCGGGTGAACGCTCGTACAGGTTTGAGGCGGTCACGCTGACGGAAGGCGAGAACGAATACGCGTCGCGGTCGACGAAGTTCGATGTCTCATACGGATCGGCGTACAAGGTCGGGCTCATGTACCTTCTGAGCGAGGATTACACAAGACTTGACGGACAGAACGGCGGAGCGGTGTTTACATACAAGCTCTACGATGCGAACGGGTCAGAGATACCGGGAACGGCATACGAGTATTGTATAGCGCAGCCGAGCCGTGCGGCGGACGAGCCGTATGAGGAGCAGTGGTTCGGAAATGATTTCTATATCATCCCGACAAAGGACACGGCTTATGTGCAGATAAGCATAGGTCTTAGATCTGCTACCGGTCAGGTCAATTTTGATGATGTAACGATAGACAAGATAGAGCTTGGAGAGGTACTTAACAATCCCACAACTGTGAGCCAGGCGACAGATGAGTTCATACGCGAAAGCTATTCCATAGGCTGGGAGGACGGCGAAGAAGGCTGGTTTCGCATGAGTCTCGGCAGCGCCGCGCAGGCGACCTACGGACTTACCGAGGATGACGCGCACAGCGGCAGCCGCAGTTACAGGATAGCGGCGGACACCATGAATGTCACTGCCGATAATAACCAGACACTTATAAACAACAATTACAACGGCTCGTATTTTCTGGTAAAGCCGGGTGTTTATGAGGTCAGCTGGTGGTATAAGATAGAAGGCCCGTACGTAAGAGCCTCAAACTCGTGGGGAATGAGTGTTGTTTTATCCTCTTATACCGAGGACGGAGCGGAGAACGCGACGGGAAAGGTCTCAAAGACATATCTTGCCGAGGAGGCTGATCAGGGCTGGCAGCAGAGCGTCTATACAATAACTGTTCCGGAAGGCTCAAACAGGATACGAATGAATATAGGCCTCAGAGCATCCACCGGTGCATTTTACATAGACGATATCGAGATAAAGCCGCTCGCGACAGATCTTGTTTCAGAGCCGGATCTTGAGAACTATCATGGAATGACGGTGAGAAAGCTTGACGAGGACAGCGTGTATGTAAACATTGATTCCGAGGAGGCTGTTTCGGACGATGTGCTCGACTACTGCGTCTTCGGAGACGAGGAGAGCGAGGCGGCGCACAACGTCGATCCCGGCAGGAGTGTGGTAGGCTACGGCGGCTTAGGCGACACCTATCGTCAGCTGTATCCCGGAGATGACGAAAAGCTCTGGGTAACGATGAAGGTCGATCCGGACAGGATGAATTATGTTACCGTAAAGCTCTGGGGAAGCGAGTTTGAGAACCAGCAGATCAAAACCTTGATGATAAACGATGAATACGGAACGCTTCAGGCGAAATACGGAACGATGTGGCCGGTGTGGGACTACATGTATGACGAGCCGGCGCAGAGAGATTCGTATTTCTATGCTACCTACCGGCTGCCGATGGCGATGACATACGGCAAGACGGAGGTAAGGCTTCAGATCTATCACTACGGTGATTACAGCGCATATTCCGCAAATGGCTTTGCGACAGCGACGGAGTATTCGAGACAGATGTATAAGCTTGTGACACACACCGATCCGAGATACCAGAAGATGGAGGATGATAAGGACTCCACAACGCTGCGCTATGATCTCGGAACGATAAAGGTATCACCGAACGGACTTTCTCCGTATGACTATATTATAAACGAAATGAATGCCGGAATAGAGGCGGTTTTGCAGAGTCAGAACTACGGTCCCCAGTGGGAGGAGGCTGTGGCTGCCGGAAGATCGCCGGAGGGCGCTACAGGCGCCTGTGTTGAGGGTGACAACTCCTTTAACCACGGAACCTGGGAAAACTGGTGTAACGTACACTATTCGAAATGTATAGGCTCAAACGGAGAGAACATAAAGGGTTTCAGAGCTGTGGCGATGGCATATAACCGTGAGTGGTCAAATTATTACCACGACCCGGAAATAGTTGACCGCGCGGTGGCATGGCTCGATTATTACGTAAGAGCGCAGGGCTCTGACGGCGGCTGGCAGAACAGCACATATAAGACATGGATAGGCGGACCGGACAGGCAGCCGAGTGAATTCCAGATGGAAGCCGGAGAGCGCGCGATAGGCGAGGTGTTCACGGAGCTTTGGGAGCCGATATCTGAGGGAGGCTATCTCGATCAGCTGATGGACGACGACAACGATCCGAACTCACCTATGGTCCCGAGACGCGATGCGTACATAAATATGTACGTAATGGGTACAGATAAGGTCGTAAACGGCATGCAGAGACGTACATCCGTCAATCAGGATCTGTTCTGCGTGACGTCGGCGGCGGCGTTCCAGGCGGCGCTTAAGCTGCTCGCTCCGGACAGATGTATGGATGAGGAGTATTTCACATACTGGATGTATTCAGGATGCGGTATAGTACTCGCTCCGCACGAGAGCCTTCAATTCTCACCGAAGGGACTCTCGCTTGAGACACACGGACACTTGAACGGCGCTTACGACGGCAACTACGGACCGCACGGCGCGGCGATAATCACCGATCTCGCATTCATAACCGGTGATGAGAAGATAAAGGAAAAGGCGATACTTGCGCAGAACGCACTCACATATTTCAATGAGACGATACAGAACCATGAAAATTACATATCGATAAGGCGTGAGTACAATATAAACACACGTAACTATAAGGGTCCGGGTCATATAGAGTATGCGGCATGGAATAATTTCTCCGCCGCAGGGCTCGGCTCGAAGGACGCGGTACGGTCGATGGAGCTCTTTATAGAATACGGCGAGTTGTATCTTAGCTCACTTGTGAGCGACAGGCGTCTCTTGTATTATATGATACGCAACTTTGACTATATGGGCGATCAGATAAGAGAGGCATCGGAAGGGTATAAGACATATGCCGACATAAAGGACATCCCTCAGGAGGCGGCGATAGTGACGCTCGCGTGGAAGGGCATCATAGAGGGAGTAAATGAGACGAACTTTGCGCCGAATGAGAAGATAGACGAGGCGACCTTCAAGCGCTGGCTCATGAATGCGTTCGGCAACGACACGGAGATCAAGTATAATGAGATCATGTCACGCGCGCAGGCGGCATATGAGATATATTACAAGCTGCTTGACAACGGCGTATACATAACGAAATTCGATCTCGGCTCGGGGATATACTTCCCGAACGAGCCGTGGAATGTCGATGAGTACGGAAATCCGAAGGAATACGTGTTCACAGATGAGATCGCGGAGTCACTGGCGTTCCGTAACAATGACGAGATCGTCAGAATGACGCTCAACTGGCGAAGTGAGTATGACGGCACAGCGTATGAGGACAGAGACCGTGAGCATGCGACGACCTCGCAGGTATTCCGCTGGCATGAAATGAACGACAGCTGGTCATGTCACGGCAACGGCTACATGATAGCGCCGTTGGGTCTGAGGCGTGTCGATATAGCGAAATACGGACCGTATGTCGTTATAATGAACTGTTCGGACGAAAACAAACCTGTGACGATCAAGTTCAATGCTGATGTGACGAGTGCCGAGGATATTGTGAGCGGCGAGCAGATCTCGCTCAATGATGAAATAACGATGGAGCCGCTCACGACTATCATACTCGATCTGAGAGAAACTCAGTGATGATATTTGAGAGCATATAGAAAGGAGCCGACGGATATTGAAAAGATTAATTAGCGCCATAGCCGCGCTGTCCCTTCTGTTCGGAGCAGTTACCGCCGGAGCGGCTGATACGGCAGAGACCGATACGGAAACTGCGGTCGAAACGGAAGAGGCTGTCGAGGATGAGGTGACCGGCGGAATGCTGGAAATAACGTCTGATATGATAGTCGAGTCGGACGGCAGCGGTATAACGGCAGAAATGCTTGCCGAGGAGCTGTTTACGGTCGATATGTCTGCCGCGGATGACGAGCTTGCGGCAATGAACGCGCTTGACGTTTCATCCTACACCATAGATTTCGGCGAGGAAGCGCCGACGATAAGAAGTTTTCGCTGTTTCGTGGCGGGAAACGGTGTGCGCGGCGGCATAACGGTGTACGGCTCTGCCGACTATTCGGGTTTTAACGAGATAGGCGCGGCGGATACGACACTGGGCGGTGAATGGAATGATATAACGCTTGCGACGGATGTTGCATACAGGTATATAAGAGTGGTGTGTGAGGAAGAGGAGACGACTGATTCCGACCCGAACGACACTGCGTCCTCAGCCGGAACGGAGACGACGGCTGACGATGATGACGAGGAGGAAGACGGCAGCACAAGTGTTGTAGACACCGGGACTTCCTCCGCGGCAGTGGACACTCCTGCAAGAGCTGTGAAGGCAGTGTTTATAGAGGCGGGTGAAGAGGACTTGAATGCCGACGATAACACCGAGGATACTTCCGGTACCCATCAGGGTGTGGGAGCCGCCGGCGGACTGGGCTTTTACGGCTCTAAGTTCCCCGACTGCCAAGGGCATTGGGCTGAGGAGATAATAATCGAATGTACTGACAAGAATTATCTTGACGGCTACGAGGACGGAAACTTCAGACCTGACAATCCCGTGACGGCTGCGGAGTTTGCAAAGATATACAGCGCGTGGAACGGGAATTTCTACACTGTGAGCAGCGGCTACTGGGCTATGCCGTTCATACGTGAGCTTATAAACACGGGAGTTTTCGAGATCGGTGATTTTGAGGATTACAGTGCGTACATGACTAGGGAACAGTGTGCAAAGGCGATAATCAATTCGCTTACAGCGGAATACTTCCCGGCAGATCTCACAGAGTACGAGCAGTACATAACCGATTTTGACGAGGTGAGCGAGGGCTACGGCGAATACGTTTTAAAGGCGTATGTTTCGGGAATATTGAGCGGCTATGATGACGGTACGTTCAGACCAAAAGAGTACGTTACGCGTGCCGAGATACTTACGATAATAGACAGAGCTATGAATGCTGAAAAGCGTGAGATACCTGAGGCGGCGCAGAACGCGACGTCGGGCGCGGCTGAGACCCAGACGTATTATACAGCTGCGGTTCAGGTGCGTAAAACAACGAATGCGAACAGCATGAACTTCCGTTTGTACGGAAGCAATGCCCAGTACATGGTGGAGGATGACACTGCAAACGGTCTCAAGCTCTTTGACGAGTTCCAGGGCGCGCAGGGAATGGCATTCCTCATGCGGTTTGATCTCAGCGATATAATAGAGCGCGAGAGTGAGCTTACGAGCATAAAGTTCATAATAAACAGGCACAGCAACGGCGATATGCCTTTGGGACTGTTTATGTATGAGGAGATAATAAGCCAGACCGATTGGAACGACAGCTCGTATATGGAGCCGCGCGAAGGCGGAGCCGTGGCTGCGGAGGACAGGATGGGCTATAACGCGGTATGTGACAATATCTCAGCGATACTGCCGACATGGGGCGACATGGAAAACGCTGTTCCGCAGGAAGAGAAAACGCAGCCGTTCGCGCAGGCGGAGCTTGACGAGAATAACCAGTACGTGTTTGATCTCGATCTTGCGACGCTGAAGGAGAACATGGACGAGAACAATGTTGTCGAGTTCTTTGCCACCTCCGTAAATTATGACCGTTACGGCATGGAGGAGGACAACAAGCCAAGGTGCTATGTTGCCGGTGAGCTTGCACCGCAGATTTACTGCACATTCAGCACCGGTGCGGCTGCTGTAAGCGGACCGATAACGCTGATGCCTGAGGATGCGGAGCTGTTCGGAGGTATGCTGAACCTTGAGGACGTTGACGGAGTTTCGAACATTGCGAACTTCACCACGGGTCAGTCGGTAGAGTACACCTTCAGTTGCAGTGCGCCGGGCACGTACAAGCTGACGATGAACTATTCGGCAAACCAGGGCTCCGGCGGCGGAACGGCAAAGATCAAGGTAAACGATACCGAGATCTCGCATGAGTTCACACAGACCGGGTCATGGACGTCCTATGAATTTGAGGAAATAGGTGAATTTGAGCTCACGGCGGGCGAGAATACGCTCACGGTCTCGGAGGAGCTTATACCGAATACCTACCTTATTAATATAAGGGAAGTAATCTTGGAAAAGGTAAATTAAGGGGAGAGTTGATATATGAAGAATACCAAGAGATTTTTGAGTGCGGTATCCGCGTTCGCGATCCTTATCACCTCATTCCCGGCGGCGCCGATGGCAGGCGCCACCGAGGATGAGAACACTGTGACGGTATCACCGACGTATGACATGCAGCTGAGGTATAATAATACAAGTCAGTCGGCGACGGGCGCGACCATGGAGGTGCGCACGAACTGGGATGAGGAAAGTGTACTTCAGAATGACTTTTTGGGCGCGATGAGGTTTGAAATACCGGACACGCCTGAGGGAAAGGTAATTAGTGATGTAAGTCTGAAACTTGTTACGGAGCGCGTAAAGGACAGCAGCACATTTTATCTTTACTCATTTGAACCGGAGTCGTGGAGTGAGGAGAAGATAAACTATGAGGATGTCGCCGATGCGATAACGGCGGCGCGCGCGTCGGAGCCGATCGTCGGATTTACGGCTGCGGGAGATTATAACAAAGCTATAACCGATGGGAGTGTGACAGCGGAGTATGCAAATGTTGCGGCGTGGACCAATAACATAGATATCCCTGTAGGCGCTGTAACGGAAGGCGATGATTTTGATTTTATAATCTCACGCGATCAGGCGACCAATAATGGAAGTCAGACATGTTTCTACACAAAGGATAACACAGGGGCGAACTGCAGAGTACAGTTTGAAGAATCGGGTGAGCCGACTGTGGACGGGGATAATACATATTATCCCATAGATGCGGAGCTTCTCAAGCCGGTGCTTACGATAACGTATGCGGATGAGGTCACAGAGACAATGATGGACCTTTCGGATGCCGTTATATACAGTTATCGGTTGGCTGATAAGGCTGATCATGTAATAGATACTGACGAGAGCAACACAGTATCTGCGGTAAATGCCGAAAGGAGTATCAGTGATACAGGCTCTGCGCTCGTTGACGGTAATGATGAGACGATCTTTACGGCGGGTCAGACCACTAATTTCATTACGGTTATAGACCTCGGTGTAACAGCACCGGTATCGAAACTGGTCATGAAGAATGTGCATCAGGCGGCTGTCATAGGCGTTGCAGGCGAGAATGAGGACGATCCGAACGGATACATAACCGATACTGCTGTAACGCTTAAGCAGAACTGGTCACGAATGAATGATTCAGCTACTGAGAATTTGACAGAAACGGTAACTGCGTCATACGGAACAAGAACCGATGATATATATGACACGGTCACTCTTTCGGGAGATTTTGGCGGAGTGAGATACGTTGTATTTGACGGAAACGGTTCAAGCTCACAGTGTGCTGAAATAGAAGTATACTATACCGGCGAGCTGCCAACGCAGGCTCCGGCAACAGCGTCACCTTCGCCGACAGCGACTGCAGCAGCTGCGGCGACGCCGACGGTAAGCCCGACACCGGCTGTTCCGGATGTGACGGCAACTGTGCCTGCAGAGCCGGAAGAGACGGCAACACCGGCTCCAACGGCGGAGCCGATACCGGAGGGCGCGATAGCTGTAAACGGCAGACCGTCGAATGTAACGACAACGCAGGAAATAACGGTCGATGAGTATGGCAATAAGAGGACTGTAGCATATACGACGAACAATACATCGATCTGGTATCTCGGAATTTATGATCTGTCACAGATCGAGAGCATCCAGATGCGGTTGGGGCTTGTCGGAAGATATTCGGATGGAGTGCTTACGAATACACCGCAGGTAAAGCTTGCGTATATGCCGCTTGACGGATCGGATATAAATTCCGATTATATCGCGGCAAACAGCGGAACGATACGAAGCAATGCGAATATGGTAGCTGCTGTGGGCGGACTTACGGAGCCGTCGGCTGCGCAGGTGAACGGACATCAATATCTCGGCGCGCTTTATACAGTGGATTCGACGGGAGTGACTGTTGACAACACTTCATATGGTGAATATCCGGGAGGAACTGCATCCGTTGATGCGAATCTTACATCGGCATTCGCGCCTAAAGGCGAAGGTGAGGTAGCGCTGTTCGTATACGGAACGGCTCAGAGCTGCCGTGCAACGATAGACTATATCATAATAGAAGAAAAAGATCCGTCTGAGACACAGGCACCGGCAACGGATACGCCGACAGAGCCGGTATCTACACCTACGGCGGAGCCGGGCGAGACAGACGCTCCGATGGTGTTCAATAAATTTGATATGGCAAGAGCCTCGCTTTACAGATACAATATAGCTGATAAGTCGCAGCACACTGCTGCGGCAGGCGGAGAGGTAACGATCGTTGACGCGAACAGGATCGCGCAGACAGATACTGCTTTGATAGACGGTGACGATACTACAGTATTCACATCCGGTCAGACTTCGAACTGCGCAACTGTGATAGATCTAGGTGTCTCTGTTCCGGTATCGAGGATCGTGGTAAAGGGAGTTGCCGGATCCGCGATCGTTGGTGTTGCCGGTGAGAGCGCGGATGATGTTAACGGTACTGTTACCGAGACAGGCATTACCTTAAGGCAGAATTGGGCAAGACTCAATAACAGCAACGTAAATAATCTTACGGATGATATAACGGCTGAATACGGGACGAATGACGGAGTATATGATGCTGTAACACTCACCGGTGCTTACGGTGATGTGAGATACATCGTGTTCGACGGCAACGGTTCAAACTCAGCTTGTGCAGAGATAGAGGTATATTACGACGGCGAGCCGCTCCCGGAGCCGACTCCCGGACCGACACCGTCGCCGACACCCGAGCCAACACCGGGACCGGGAACCATCCCCGATGGTGCGATAATTGTAAATGATCAGCCTAAGTCAAGCAATGCCGGAACACAGTCGGTAACTATCGATCCCGAGGGCGATACGCGTACCATAGCATATACAAATCAGAGCAATGCAGTTTGGTATCTCGGAACATATGAGCTGGCGAATATTGATAGTATCGATCTTCGTCTCGGCCTTGTAGGACAGTACACTGACGATGTGGTCACATCTATGCCGCAGGTAAGATTGTCCTATGTTCCTTCTGACGGTTCGGTTGTGGACACAGCTTATATAGCGGCGAACGATTCATTGATCCGCAGCACCTCACAGATAATAGGAGCTGTAGAGGGACTTACGGTGCCGGAGGGCGACCAGTATAATCAGGGTCACAGATACCTCGGCGCACTCTATACGATAGATGAGACAGGCGTGTCTGTGGACAATGACGCATATGCTGAGTTCCCCGGCGGAACGGCAAGCGTTGGACCGAATTCAAGACCGCTTGACGCTGATGCAGCCGATGGCAAGGTAGAGCTGTTCATTTATGCTGATGCAGGCAGCAGAAGAGCAACGATAGATTATGTTGTTATTAATGAAAAGGTGCTCACTCCTGCTGAGCTCAGAATAGACGGAGCGGATACGTGGGTGATCCGTGAAAACGTGGATTCCGATTATGAGACATCGCTTGATGCATACAAGGCTACGCTCATAAGCGATATCGGGACGGAGATGAAGCTCAATGAGGGCGATATCGTCTGGTCTGTAAGCGGTTCCGATTACGTTTCAATGAAGACGCCGACGGGAATAAACAGTTCTATGGTGGCTTCAAAGGATCTGCCTATCGGCAATACTCAAATAACCTTGAGAGCAGAGTATGAGGATGAAAACGGAGTAACGCTTTCGGCTGAGAAAAATATAACGATAGAAAAACGCGAAGCGTCGGTGCCGACATCCATGACGATGACCGGCGAGAGCTACATAGCAAAGCTTGAATCGGAGCTTCCGTACAATGAGACATACACTGCGGTGATACTAGACCAGTTCGGAGTTGAGATGAGCGATGTTGTCGTTGACTGGACAGTCGAGGGCAGCAACACTTCGGGTTACTCCATAAGCGAGGGAGTGCTTACTATTGCCGAGGGAGCACAGAGTGCTCTGCTCACAGTAAAGGCTACAGTCCGCGCGAACACAGCGGTTACAGCGCAGCTGCCGGTAGAGGTGAATATTTCGAAATATCCTTCTGAGATATATCCGACAGCGGATGTATTGTTCAGAAAGGACAACGAAAATGCGGCAAATGTGACCGGGCCGGATATCGAAATAAGAAATCTGGCTGATTCTGACAGAGGCTTCTCGGGCGGATTGAAATTCGACGTAAGCTCAATACGCGCGGCTATCGAGGCGGGCTATCCGCTGAATTCGATAAGCATAAGATTCACTACGAGAGTTTCAAATGACGGAAGTCTTGTGCTGAAGCCGCTTTCGAACGACTGGGACGAGTCAAGTTCTGTAACCAACTCGTTCAACAATAAGGAAGATATAATAAACGATGCAATAAACAGCGATGAGATCGTTGTAAGCACAGATGAGGGAGACGGCGTGTTTACGCTGGCGCGCATGACAAGAGGCAGGTCTATATATGACGGCGTCCGCGGTGACAACGAGTCAGTCTCAAGCTGGCAGACGACACTTGACATCACCGAGTATGTTCTCGGCTGGCTCGAGGAGCATCCGGATGAGAACGAGATGAGTCTGCTGCTTATGGCAAATTATAACGGCACAACGGCTAACACAGTATTCTCAAAAGATGTAGATGAGACATATACAAACTGGGCAGCTCTTACGGCGAAGTTCCCCGAGCTTCTTGAGACTCCGCAGGAGCTTTATCCGGCGCTGGTAGCGGATTATGCCGAGGAGACGATAACGTTCGAGCAGTGGACGGATTCCGTTCCTATACCGCTCACATCCACACCGAATGAGGTAACTCTTGCGGCATCACATCATGATCCGTTCACGGATACGACCGACACTGATATAATCTGGTCGATAGCAGGATTTATGACCGAGGACGGTGAGGAGGCTGTGCCCGCAGGAATAACCCTCGGTCAGGACGGAGTGCTCAGCGTTTCTATGAACGCGCAGCCCGGCACACTGACTGTAAGAGCAACGGCTCAGTCGAGCGATGTTGTATATAACGAGAGACAGGTAAGGATAACAAGTCTTGATGTTCAGCTTGCGAACGGATCGTTTGAGAATGTCGATGACGCTATGATGCCGGTGGGCTGGAGCTCGTATGATCCGGCGATAGACATTGACCATAACGGCGTTCAGGGCTATGAGATGGATCAGGCGTCGGAGACGATGCTTGCGAGCTTCCAGAGAGCGAACGACAATGACGGATATCTGAGCGGTACGCACAGCGCGGAGGATCCGACAGGTGTTTACGGCAACAAGACGGTTCGTCTTACAGGCGCTCACGGTATAACAGGTGATTATGAGGGAAGAGTATACACGAACAACGCCGCAAACAGCGGCACTGACGGCGGTCCGGATCTGAGAGTTACCACAGGCGTAACCTATTGGAT
>DVNB01000106.1 GCA_018714695.1 Candidatus Ornithomonoglobus merdipullorum
TATATAAATAAAGATCTTTATGAAAGGAGATGCTGCAAATGATAAGAAAGAGCGGTCTTATACTGACAACGGCCGCAATGCTGCTTGCGTCCGGGACATGTGCGGCTGCTCAGGTACAGTGGTATACAGCAGTCAGTGAGAATTCGGAGAATTCTGTGCTCAACTATACTGTGTATGACAGCTCGGACAGGGCGGCGGTGGAGTCTATATCATCATGTCCTAATGATGACGCCTCGGAGTGGAATGTCAGCGGAGTAAAATATGAAGGTATAAACTATGTCGGCTCGTCTGCCGGAGGGATAAGGACAAACATAACCGCGTATATCGAGTCAGGAGACAGACTGAGGATAAGCTTTGATTACCGTTCGCCGGGCTATGAGAGCTTTGTGTATGATGTAACTCCGGTGATAGAGGTAAAGAGCGCGGACGGCACGATTTCGGGCAGATATGAATTTGCCGCAGCGCCGCAGAGCGATGTCTGGACATCGTATACGAGCGGAGAGAGTGAGCCGATAGAGTTTGGCGGCGGCGACAGCGTCAGCCTGTCATTGATGAACGAGAGAGGCTTCTGGCACATGAAAGATCTTGTGATAGAGCGGTACGGTGAGGAAAAGAAAACGCCGTTTATATCCGATCTTGAAATAGGCGGAGCCGCGGAGGGCGGGATCCTAACTGACGGAGAGGTGAACATAAGCGGAAGTACCGGTGTGCCATGTACGCTTTATACGGCATTTTACAATAACGGAAGACTTTTGTCGGTGCAGGGGCAGGATGCAGACGGAGATTTTGAGCTGAGCGCACAGAGCAGCGGTGCTGACACGATGAAGCTTCTGGCTTGGAACGGAATGACGCCTGAGACAGGTGAGATAACGGTGAACTCGGACGGCAGCGGAAATTACAAACAGGAGACAAGTACAATGAAAGAAAAATACAGAGACAGCTTTTTGATAGGAAACATATTTAACAGCTATAATCTCAGCGGTGAGGACAGGGACATCCTGCTCAAGCATTTTAACGTAATAACCGGTGAAAATAATATGAAGCCGGAGATACTGGCGCCTGCGAAAAATTATTATAACTGGACAGAGGCTGATGCTATGGTGGACTTCGCAGAGGAAAACGGTCTTGATGTGATAGGGCACACTCTGGTATGGCACAAGCAGACCCCGGCGTGGTTCACCGAGGGAACTGCCGAAGAGGTCTGGCAGAACATGGAGACTTATATAAAGACTGTTGTCGGACACTATAAGGGCAGAGTAAAGGGCTGGGATGTTGTAAACGAGGCAATACGTGACAATATAGACCAGATGCCGCCCTCGTGGAGCTATTATATACGAAAGGAGTCGGACACATCCGGTACGCCGTGGTTCAGAGCGCTGAAAGATGCCGATTATATTTATCGTGCATTTCTGTTTGCACATGAGGCAGATCCCGATGCAGAGCTTTATTATAACGACTATAATCTTGACATGCCGTATAAACGTGAAGCGGCAGCGCTGCTTGTTGAGCATATAAACAATAAGTACAAGGAAGAATACGATACGGATGAAAACCTTATCGATGCTATAGGGATGCAGTCACATTACAACCTTGAGACAAATGTGGATGAGGTGAGAAAATCGATAGATCGGTTCAGAGAAATTGGTGTAAAGGTAAATATAACCGAGCTTGACATATGTATAAACAGGGTAGATGATAACGGCGAGGGTGCCGATTCGGGAAGCTATGTATTTAACGCCTCAGATGAGATGAAGCAGGCTGTAAAATATGCCGAGCTTATGACGGTTTATGAAGATAATGCGGACATTATTGACCGAGTTACCTTCTGGGGTTACAGCGATGGGAAGAGTTGGCGCTCTGCGCAGTATCCGCTTATGTTCAATGCGGATCTGACCCCGAAAAAGGCTTTTTATGCGATCATGGAGCCGGAGAATTACAGGTGAACGGTTACTTTGTGTCCGTGCTGTAAAAATTGATCAAGGAAACGAGCGCGGATATGGAAAATGATTTTGAGCGAATTGAACGATATATAAGAGCACATTACAAAGAAAATATCATCATAAAAAGCATGGCGCAGGAGCTCTACATATCGCCAGCATATCTTGGGCTGCTGTTTTCAAGAGAAGCCGGTACAAATGTCAAGACCTATGTACATTCAATGCGTATGGAACAGATAGTCACCGGAATGGTTGACGAAAGCAATACGATAAAGGATCTGGTATACGAGGCAGGATATAATAACTATAATAACTTTTTCTCATGGTTTGAAAGGTTTTTCGGAGTTTCTCCCGAGCAATTCCGAAAGACGCTCTGGCTGATATAAAAATAAATATTTTTTGAGATTGCTGCAAGGTGTATAAGCTGCAAGACCATTTAGCCGAAATATTCCGGACCATATGGTCAAGCGGGATAACTGCGGATCTGACAAAAGGGCGATACCGTGCTTAAATTCACCTTGCGGCTTTTTTCTTGTAAAGTTCATGAATAATTGTTTGTTTTTTATATAATGTGTGTAAAAATGATAATGTATTTATAAATTTTTTTGTGATATAATTTTATTAACATAATATTAATTTTTTTGAACAGGAGGGAAAGGCTTTATGAAGATGAAAAAATTTGTGGCATTGGTATCGGCGGTATCGATGCTAGGCTCGGCTTTTACGGCTCTGCCTTTGACAGCAGGCGCAGAGGGATCGGAAACGGTGTTCTATGAGCAGGATTTCGAGGAGCTTGGAGCGCAGACGCTGCTCGAGCACAAGCTAGACACCGAAGAGGCGGTGAACGCTGTAAAGGACGACTACACCGACATGGTCGTATCCGGAGAGCCGGCAGTTTTGACATGGACGGATGCGGGCGGCGGAAGTATGAACATGAATGATGTTCAGGGAAGATATAATTCCGCGGGGATCAGATATGACATAACAGAGCTTGTGGCCGGAAAGAGCGGAAAACTTACCATAACCGCTGATGTCAGAGGCGGCTACGGTGAGGTGTTTGAGGACGCGGGCAGAGTAGGCTTTATGAACGAGACGCAGGCTGCCGCAGCGGACTCATCTGGTTCGTCAAACGGTTTTATGTATAATTTCCCTGCGGCAACGGTAGGAACACAGAACAGCGGTGACTTCACAACAATAAGCTATACGGCAAATTCGATCCCGGAATACGATACAAATTTGTATTTCTTTATAGGGATAACAAAACCGGATATGAACGTGAAAAATGTAAGGCTCACGCTTGAGGATGAAAGCGCCGGTGACAGCAGGATAACGCCGTTTTCAAGATTTTATTCGATGACATCTTCGATCACTTCGGATACAAGGGACGGCATGACGGGAAATTATCTTGCATTGAAGCATTCAAATGAAGGAACCGATCCGGGGCAGGGCGTGGTGATAGATCTGTCGGGATCGGGGATAGAGAACGGTGAAAAGCTTGATATATCATTTGATATAGCGACAGATTCGGAGAATCTGGGTCATCTGCAGACATTTGTAGTGTCGGATACATCCGTTGAGAGCCTGACAGGCACAGAAGGATTTTTAAGGACCGTCACAGCGAGCGGGGGAGAAAACGGATGGGTGGCTCAATCCAACGGCGGATATGAGAACACATTCTACAGCTCGGCAAATTATCATGTCAGCTACACAGTTGATCAGGTAACGCTCGATGAGGGAGAGAATCCTTATCTCTGCATAATGAATAATAATCCGACGATATATATCGACAATATCATGGTAAGCCCCGCGGCTGCAGAGCCTGATCCGGATGAGACTCCGGAGAGCGCATCGCCTGTGCCGACTGCCTCAGCGCCTGTGGGAACACCGGCGGCAGGCGATTTTGTTATCGCGGATGTGAACGGTGTTACGGACATATACATAGACTCCGCAGGCGCGGATTATGACGGTATCTCGCTTGTTGCCGAAGCGTTCGCAAACGATGTGACGCTCGTGAGCGGACAGACGCCGGATATCGTGACGGATGCGGCGCAGCTGGGTAGCACAGCGATCATAGCCGGAACGACGGCTGACGCAAATATACAGGCACTCGTTTCAAGCTCCAAGATAGACGTGAGCGACATAGAGGGCAAGAACGAGGTATATAAGATACAGTATGTTGAGGAGCCGATGGATGGTGTTGATAAGGCTGTAGTTATTGCCGGGAGCGACAAGCGCGGAACGATTTACGGAATCTTCCATATTTCCGAGCTCATAGGTGTGAGCCCATGGGTATATTGGGGCGATGCCCTGCCTGAGCAAAAATCGGGAATAGTTCTCAGCGCGGATGAGCTCAACACAACATCAAAGGAACCGTCGGTGCGATTCAGAGGTATATTCTTAAATGACGAGTACCCCAATCTCACGAAGTGGTCGAAAAATACCTTCGGCGGTTATAATCACAACTTCTATCAGCAGGTATTCGAGCTGATATTAAGGCTCAAGGGCAACTATCTCTGGCCTGCAATGTGGTCAAACGTTTTCAATAAAGAGGGTATAGCAGGACTCTCCGCCGAGCAGGCAGAGGGATTTGACTCGCTCGAGAGTGCAAGGCTGGCGGATAAGTACGGTGTGCTTATGGGAACATCACATCATGAGCCTATGCACCGCGCGGGAATGGAATGGGGACAGGAATATAAGAATTACCTCACGGCTGAGGATGCGGCGCTTGGTTCGGGCGCAACCTGGGATTACTTCAATTATGCGTATGCTCTTGATAAATTCTGGGACGATGGCTTTAAACGCAGTAAGGATTTCGAAACGGTAACGACTATAGGCATGAGAGGCGAGGCGGACTCCTCACTCGCAGGCGGTCTTGCGACCAACGTGGAGAATCTTGAAAATGTTATTTCATCACAGCTTGAGATCATTGAAAAGTACGGTAAGAGCGATGCCCCGACCATGCTTGCGCTCTACAAGGAGGTAGAGGAGTACTGGTATGGCGGCGAGGAGAACGGTGAGCATGTTCCGGGACTCAAGGAATGGAGCGTGAACGGCAAAAATCCGCTTGATGATACGATAATAATGCTCTGCGACGATAACTTCGGAAATCTCCGCTCGGTACCGCAGCCTGACGAGATCGACCGTCCCGGCGGCTGGGGGCTATATTATCATTTTGACTACCATGGCGCGCCGACAGATTACCGCTGGGTAAGCTCAACGCCGCTTGAAAAGATATGGGAGAACCTCACGAGAGCATACGAGTATAAGATGGACGATCTCTGGATCGTAAACGTGGGCGACCTCAAGCCGCACGAGCTTGAGATCTCATACTTCCTTGATCTCGCGTATGACTATGACGCGTGGAAGGATGAGAATAAGATAGAGGAATACACGCGTGAGTGGACGGAGCAGCAGTTCGGATATGAGGGGGTTTCGGAGGAAACGGTAAACGAGATCGCAGAGCTGCAGCTTGACTATCTCAAGCTCAACGGTACAAGGCGTCCGGAGATAGTTTACAACACGACCTACAGCGTTACGGACGCGAATGAGGTCTACAATTACATAGACAAAGCAAACAGCATATACGATAGGGCATATGAGCTGCTTGAGAGGATACCGGAAAGGATAAAGGATTCGTATTATCAGATAGTCCTGTATCAGGCGGCGGGCAGCGCGAATGTAAATCTTATGAGCCTGTACTCTGCACTAAACGGAATGTACAGCTCTGCAGGCAGTGTGCTCGCGAACAAGTATGCGGTGCTCGTAAACGAATGTATTGAGCGCGATACACAGATGCAGGATTATTACAACAATACGATGAGCGGCGGCAAGTGGAAGGATATGATGAGCGACGAACTTGCGCATATCGGCTGTACGTCGTGGGATCTCACGAAGTGGGCTTATCCGAGCGCGGTATATGTTTCACCCAGCGCGGATGCGTCACTCATAGTAAATGTTGACGGAACAAGAACTGCCGCGAAGGCGGGCGGAACGGTTTCGCTCCCGACATTCACAAGCACAAATAAAGAGGCATATGCCATAACCGTATCAAACGGAGGAAAGAATAAATTTAACTATACCGCTCAGGCAAACGTTGATTGGATCGTGCTGTCAAAGGCGAGCGGAACGATCTATTCGGGTGACACGATAGGCGTGAGCATCGACTGGTCAAAGCTTACCGAGGACAGCACAGGAACTGTAACGATAAGCGGTGCAGACGGGTCGGTAACGGTGAATGTTACGGCTGACGTTATAGACGTGAGCGGTCTTGACAGCATGACATTTGTGGGCAGAGACGGTATGACCGCGATAGAGGCGGAACACTATGCTTCATCGAACGGTAACTGGATAACAATAGATAACTATGGAAAAACACTTTCGACGATAAAGACGAAGCCGTTCAATGTTGATTATAATGTTGACAATGCTCCGTATGTTGAGTACAAGGTAATGGCAGACGAGGCGGGCGATTATACACTGAAGGTATATGCCACACCGTCGAATCCGACCACAACGAGCGGTGATGTACGTTATGCTGTAGGAATCAACGGAGGCAAGGCTGTTGAGTACAGCTCGCTCGAGGATGGATTCCTTGCGGGTGACCACGGCACACGCTGGGGCAATGGCGTTTTGGTGAATATCCATGAGGACACTGTCACTGTATCGTTAAATGCAGGAGTGAACACGATAAGGATATATCAGCTGAGCTCTGGCTTCTCGCTTCAGAAGCTGGCTCTGGCAGCGCCGGGCGTATCGTTTGGGAACGCGTACACAGGCCCTGAGGAGAGCTGGTATGTCGGCGCAGACGATGCACAGAAGGCTCTTGTTCACTTCTCGCCGGAGGATACTATGAATATCCCGGGCGTGATCGAGGACAGCGGCAAAAAGGTTATAGTTACCGCGGAGAGCGATTATCTTATAACTGCACCGGAGGGAACTGTAATAAGTCTTGACGGAGTACCGATAGACACCATAGCAAATCCGGATGGAACGATGGAGACGACACTTTCACAGGGCGAGTACACGATAACTTACACAGGGGAAGGTCCCGTTGAATTTGAGGCGCTTGACAGCACGCCGGGCGTTATAATCAACCATCCGATGTCCACCGAGGCAGAATTCGCAGCAGCGGCGGCAGGCTATGTAAACCGTGTGGACGGCAATGATGACAAGAGAGTTGTAAGCTTTGCGGACGATTCAATGAATTATACGACCAGCGGGCTCTATACAAGCTCGGGTTTCAAATACGATATCACAGCGCGTGTCAGGAAAGCGATCGAGGAATACGGTGCCGGCACAGAGTTCACGCTGTCGATGGATATCAAGGGCAAGATAGGCGGCAACGGAACACCTGCGATAGGATTCATGGCAGGAGGCGCGACGGTTGCATCTACACCGATAACGGGTGTTGTAAACGAAAGTGGATTTACAAAGGTAACCTGCAAAACGACATTCAGCAGTACGGACGATCTGGCATTCTTTGTATACACAGGAGAGCCGACAGTATATGTAAAGAACATATCGGTCACATTCCCTGCACCGCAGGAGGTAGAATTGTTTGATCATAAGAGCGACGACGATTGGGACAACTATGTTGTATACGACGAGACGAACGAGAATGCGGTTCTCACGAACAATGGAAGCAGTCTGAGCGCGGAATTCCACACTGCTGACGGCTGGAGCGCTGATAACGGTATAAAGATCGACGTAACGGATTACGTAAAGAAGTGTGATAACGGCGGAAAGTTCGGCGTGGAGCTGACGTTCACCTGCTGGTACTGGGGCGGCAGCGTAAGCGCGTTCCTTGAGGATCAGAACGGTGAAAACAAGGTCATCCTGGCCGAACAGGCTACGGATACAAGCAATCCTCCCGAGGATAATACGATAACGATCTCGGGCAGCGCGGCATATTCGTATTCCGAAAACGAGAGGACGTATCTATGTATAACACAGATGTCGGATAATCATCAGTATAAGGAGATCAAATTCACAGGTATGCAGACACCGGGCGGAGGCGATGATCCCACGGAGACTGTACCGCCGACCGAGACAGAGGATCCTACGGAGAAGAACATGATCTTCACACATGGCGATGCGGCTGACTGGGCAGCATATACAATATATGATGAAACGAATACTGCAGCGTCGAGAACGGAAGGAGAGCAGCTACAGATAGCGTACAGTGGCAGCGATACTCCCGATGATGAAAAGGCGCATGAGTGGGATACTAATAATGGTATCAAGATCGATATAACCGATGCGGTAACGGGCTCTGGCGCGTCAAAGCTCGGCGCGTCGGCAGATGTGCTCAGCTGGTGGTGGGGCGAGACCGCGGCCAGGCTGTTCATAGAGGTAGTAAGCGGCACGGATACAAAAATCATAACTCTTGACGAGACAGCCGGCAGCGAGAACGGCACCGCGTTGACACTCAGCGGAGAGGGCAGCGTAAGCTATGCAGACGGTGATAAGATCTATCTGTGCGTAACGCATCCGAGCGGAACGCAGCAGTATGACAACATTTCGCTCTGGAGCTATGAGGGAGGCGGCGATCCCGACGCAACACCGGGACCGACAGAGCCTGTGCCTGAGCCGACACCGGATACTCGTATAGTGGTATTCAGCGACGACTTCTCGGATGAGTCCGAGGCGGACCGATATGCACCGTATGAGGATGGATCGCTTGATGAGACCGCCGATAACGGCATCAAGTGGGGCAGACTTGCATATAACTTCTCGAACGGAAGCTATGCCGATAACGGAATGAAGGCAGACATAACGGATATAGTAAAGAATAACGGCATAACAACGCTCAATGCTTCGATAGACGTGCTTTCCTATTGGTGGGGCGGCAATCAGGCGGTATTCAGAGCCGTTGTGACGGATGCCGGCGGGAATGCAAAGAACACATATCCGCTCGGAACAGCGCCGGAGGATCTCACTGATAAGGACGGAACATATGTGAGCGTAAGCGGCTCGGCTGAGATAGAGTACGAGGAGACGGATATCATTTATCTTGTTGTAACGCATCCGAGCGGAACGCATGCATACGACAATCTAGTGATCTGGATGGACGGTTCGGAGCTGCCGGTAAACGACAGTCTGAAGATCGCCTCGCCTGTACTCAATGAGGACGGAAACGGCGGATACATAACAGCCTCAAACGGAGCCGAAACTGCTTCGGCGATCACGGTGTATGTCGCCCGGTACAATGACGACGGAACGCTCGCAGCGCTCAGTCTAACACCTGCTGAGATACAGGCAGGAGCCGAAAACGTGAGAATAGACTTTGAGGCGGCAGAGGGGGATACCGTATTCGTATGGGACAGAGCTATGAGACCTCTTACGGATAAGACTGTGCTTGAGGCAAGCGTATGGGTAGCAGGCTGGGGCAGTGCTCAGCAGCAGTATATGGAGAGCGACATGCCCTCCACCCCGCTTGACGGTAGCGTTATAAGACAGGTAATAAGAATGTCCACGGGCGGTGACTATATGAAGCTCACATTCTCGAACTATTACGGCAAGAGCGATCTCGTGCTTGACTCGGTGCATATCGCTGATTCGCTTGGCAGCGGTATGATAGATCTTGCAACGGATACGGCAGTGACCTTCGGCGGCAGTGAGAGCGTGACTATCCCGGCAGGACAGACGGTAGAGTCTGACGTTATATGCTACAGTGTTCCCGATCTCGGAAGCATTGCAATGACGATAAAGGCTGCGGAGGTCCCCGATGAGGTGACCGGACATTCCGGCGCAAGGACTACGACGTATATAAAGAGCGGCGCAACGGTTTCCGATGCATCCATGATAGGTGCTGAGACGAATGAGCACTGGTACTTCGCATCGGAGATAGATGTTCTTAAGGATGCGGAATACGCTGTTGTAGCATGTCTCGGAGACTCGATAACCGACGGACGCGGCTGTACAACCAATGCTAACGATCGATGGACCGATGTTCTCATGGAACGAATGAAGGATGCGGGAATGAAGCTCACCGTCGTAAACGATGGTATAGGCGGAAATGCGATCAACAACTGGGGGCTCGGTGAGAGCGGACGTGACCGTTACGAGAACGAAGTCAAAAACCGCACCGGGATAAAATATCTCATAGTCCTCGAGGGAATAAACGACATCGGCGGAAGAACAGAGGACGTTTTTGAAGGCGATATGTCGAAATGTCCCGAGGATGGAAAGATAACCACCGGTATAATTGAGGCATATCAGGAGATAATCGACAAAGCGCACGAGCAGGGCATAAAGGTGATCGGCGGAACGATACTTCCGTGCGGAAACAACGATTACTATAACGAGACCATGGAGGAAATGCGTCAGACCATAAATGCGTGGATACGCGAGGAAGGCAATTTTGACGCGGTGATCGATTTTGATGCCGTTATGAGCGATCCTGACGATCCAACAAAGATGAAGGCGGAATACGATTCAGGCGACGGACTGCATCCCGGTCCGGCAGGCTACAGAGCAATGGGCGAATGCATCGATCTTGCACTGTTCGATTGAGTTGATATTTTGTCGGATATATCTGAAAAACAGAATCACAAAACCGAAGCTTGCGTGCTTCGGTTTTGCAGTTTTATATAATTTATATAAAAATAATAGAGAAAACGATTAATTTGTTAATGGACATTAACGATATAAAGCTATATAATAAAATCGTATAAAAAGAATTACAGGAGGGATTTAGATGAAAAAAATTGCAAGCGCGATATTGTCGTTGACGGTTGCCGGAGGATGCTTTACCGGATTTAACGGTGCTCTGGCACAGGATGGTACGAGCGAGCTTGTCACAAACGGCGGTTTCGAGTCCGGGACTACAGATCCGTGGCTGAGCTTCTGCGGTTCGGAAATTGAGGTGTCAAACGAGGAATATCACGGGGGAGAGCGTTCGATGAAGATAACCGGCCGTGAGGCTGCGAATTCGGGCGCGATAATCGATCTTTCCGGAGGAAGTATCACTCCGGGGGCTACGTACAAAATAAGTGCATGGGTAAAGTATAATGAGGGACCCGATATATTGTCGTATAACATTATAATGATCGGAAATGACAGCAGCGCCAACGCGTCATATAAGCCTGTGGCGACCGCTGCGGCGCAGAAGGGTGAATGGACACTTATAGAAACAAGTTATACTGTACCGGACGATCTTGACACGACATCCTTGGCGCAGTTCTATTTTGAAACTCAGACGGAGGATGATAACATCTATTATGATTTTTATGTCGATGATGTATCTATAGAACTGGAGAGTGTGAGTGATGCAAAGCTCGCACTTGCAAAGACACCCGGAAGGGCAAATCCGCTCATGGGCTATGATTTCGGTGCGGATCCGTTTGCGATGGAGTATAACGGAAGACTTTACGTTTATATGACTGCCGACGCATTCACCGAGGAGGTAGACGGTGAGCCGGGCGCGAATTCATACGGACAGATACATACGATAAAGGTGATCTCGTCCGAGGATCTTATAAACTGGACCGATCATGGTGAGATACCTGTAGGCGGCAGAGTGCTTGAAAACGGCACCGCAAAATGGGCAACGAACTCATGGGCGCCTTCGGTGGTCCATAAGACGATAAACGGCGAGGAGAAGTTTTTCCTTTACTTTGCCGACAACGGCTCGGGTATAGGAGTGCTTGTTTCGGATTCTCCGACAGGACCGTTTACCGATCCTATAGGCGGACCGATCGTAAACGGAGATACCCCGGGCGCGCAGGGAGTTGTGTGGATGTTTGATCCGGCTGTATACATAGACGATGACGGTTCGGCATACATGTATTTCGGCGGCGGTATCCCGGCGCAGTCGGGCGGTACGAGTCTGCCGGAGGATATTTTGCATCCGAGATCGTCAAGGGTCATAAAGCTTGGAGATGATATGATAAGTACCGAGGGTGAGGCTGTAATGATAGATGCCCCGGGAATACTTGAGGACAGCGGCATGCATAAGTATGGTGACACGTATTATTACTCATACTGCACAAATTTTGATGTGCAGAATTACGAGGACACTGACGGAACGAAATATCCGTCGGGAACGATATGCTATATGACAAGTGACAGCCCTATGGGGCCGTTCACGTATCGCGGCTCTGTGCTTGACAATATGTACGGATTTTTCGGTATGGGCGGGAACAATCACCATGCCATCTTTGAGTTCAAGGACAGCTATTATATGATTTATCATGCACGCACGCTTGAAAAGGCTATGGGTTATGATAACAAGGACTGCCGTTCGACTCATATAAACAAAGTGGAGTTTAATGAGGACGGCACAATGCAGCCGGTAATTGCAGATTATATCGGAGACCCGATAGAAGGTGTCACCATTGATGCAGGAAACAGATTAGAGGCGGAAACCATAGCCTACGGTACGGATATAAGTGTAGAGAGAATGGATGAGGCCGGAAATTCTAAGGTGACAGGCATAACTAACGGCAGCTGGACTTCTGCTGCAAACGTCGATTTCTGCTCGGGTGAGCTTGCATATATCTCGGCGAGAGTGTTCGGAAAGACGGGCGGTACAGTTGAGGTAAGATATGACAGTGTGAACGGCGAGACAGCCGGAACGATAAATATCGCTCCGTCAGATGACTGGCAGACGGTGAACGCGGTGATAACGCCGGCATCGGGAGTGCATGATCTGTATTTCGTATTTAAAGGCGAGGACGGTTCGGAGCTTTTCGATGTGGACTGCTGGCAGTTCAGTGAGGATGCGCCGATAGATCAGCCGTCAGAAGATCCAGGTGAGACAGGGCACAAAGTGCTTTTTGAGGATGATTTTTCAACCGATGATAACGCTGCGCTGTACGCTGAGTATACCAAGGACACACTTGACAGTGAAAACAGCGGTATTATGTATGAAAAGCTTGTTCACAAATTTGTGAATGATTGGGGCGATAGCCACGGTATGAGGATGGATATAACTTCGATCGTAACGGAAAACGATGTGACTTCGGTAGGGGCGTCGGCATTGATGGGCAGCTACTATTGGGGCACTTCAGATGAGCTTGTGACGGCAAGAATGGTGATAGAGGTCACAGATGCGGAAGGAAATGTAAAGAACACATACAGCCTCGACGAGAAGCCGGATTCGTACGATGAGCTTGATTTTGCTGATGGCAGGGCGGAGGTGCAGCTCTCGGGAGAAACAAACATATCGTATCAAGACGGAGACAGCATTTACCTCTGCATAATAAACGGCACAGGCTATCAGGATTATGATAATATAAGCATCTGGACAAATGAGGGCGGTCCTACGGATCAGCCGGGTGAGACGGAACAGCCCGGACAGGATACAAGAGTGATCATATTTAATGATGATTTTTCATCACAGGATGATATAGACAGATATGAGCCTTATGCCGAAGGAACGCTGAGCGAAAGCGCGGACGCGCCGAGCGGTATTGACTACGGCGCGCTCGTATATAATTTTGCGGATGGCTGGGGCGATGATCATGGCATGAGAATGGATATAACCGATATAGTTAAAGACAATTCTCTCGACAGCTTCGGTGTGAACGCGAAATTCGGCAGTTATTATTGGGGCACATCAGATGCTGATCTGGCAAAAGTGTCTATGTCGATAGAGATCGCAGCGTCTGACGGAACCGTAAAGGATACAACGGAGCTGTGTTCTATGCCGGACAGTTATGCTGATTTGACCTTTAACAACAACAGAGCAGAGGTCTATCTGATGGGCGAGCTCGGAGAAAACGAGCTTTCATATGATGACGGAGATACGATATACCTCTGCATAAAACATGGCAGCGGCAGACACGATTATGATGATATTACTATCTGGACGCGCGGCGGCGCTGAGGAGCCGGACAAGACCGTAAAGGTATACACACCGTATCTTGACGGCAGCGAGGCTGTAGTTACTGTTACGAATACAATGGATACATCAGCAGAGCTGCGTGTATATGCGGCGGAATATGACGGAGAGTCGCTTAAGGGCATTACGTCTGCTTCCGCATCGGTAGAACCCGGAGCGGTGAACCGCGAGATAAGAGTTGCGGCAAAGGCCGGTGACGCTATATATGTATGGAATGAGGAGCAGCAGCCGTACCGTGAAGAGACAGTGCTTGAGGAACAGTCGATGATCACCTCGTGGACGACGGCACAGATGGAGTTCCGCGACGAGATAAACCCGTCTACACCGCTTACGGGAAGCACTATAAGACAGGTCGTAAAGCTTTCGGAGACGGGAGACAATATGCAGCTTACGCTGTCGAATGAGTACGGCAAGGAGCCGCTTGTTATAGATGCTCTGCATTTCGCAAAGCCGCTCGATGGCAGCATGATCGATATTGCGACCGATACGGCGGTAACGTTCAACGGCAGCGAGAGCGTAACGATCCCCGCCGGTGAAACGATAGTGAGCGATCCTGTTATGTTTGACGCGGGCGAGGACGGAAAAATAGCGGTGACGATGCATATTGCTGGCGCGCCGCAGATGATAACGGGACATGAGGTATCGCTTACAACAACGTATATAAGAAACGGCGGCACAGTCTCGGATATTTCGATGATAGGCAGCGAGACCAACGAGGAATGGTTCTTTATATCATCGATAGACGTTATGCAGGATGCGGACAACGGTGTTATTGTATGTCTGGGGGATTCTATAACGGATGGCGTGGGCGCATCCTCTGCGGCAAATACATGGCCGGCTCTTTTGAACGAAAGGCTCAATGCTGATCCTGAGACAGCAGGGCTGTCGGTAGTAAATCAGGGTATCGGCGGCAACAAGGTCAACGGCTACAGCTGGGGTGACAGGGCAAGATGGAGATATGAGCGCGATGTGCTTGGACAGAAGGGTGTGAAGTACCTCATAATCCTTGAAGGTATAAACGACATCGGCGGAAGAAGCGAGGACATAAACGGTGAATACGACGGTGCAAGCACTGACGGAACGCTTACGGGAGGCATCATCGACGCTTATCAGGAGATAATCGATGCTGCGCACGAGCAAGGCATAAAGGTCATAGGTGCTACGATACTTCCGTGCGGAAAGAGCGGCTATTATGAGCAGGGCGGAGAAGGAATGGAGGCAATGCGTCAGAAGCTCAATGCGTGGATCAGGACAGAGGGGAATTTTGATGCCGTTATCGATTTTGATGCGATAACAGCCGATCCGGAGAATCCGCTGTATCTGCTTGACGAATATGACTGCGGCGATGGGCTCCATCCCGGCGACGCAGGATATAAGGCGATGGCGGACTCGATCGATCTGGGACTTTTTAAATAAGACTTATACGGGCGGTAGGATAGCCGCCCGTACACATAAAAAGGAGTTGAAACTATATGCTTAAAAAAATCATAAAAACGGCTGTGCCGGCAATGCTTGCATTGGCGGTCACGGTATCGTCATTTGCGGAGGTGAGTGTAATGGCGTATTATAAGGATACTAACGGCACGTCAAACGATAACGGAGACGGCACATACACAAATCCGGTCATGAACACCGATGTTGCGGATCCGGATGTTATATGCGCGCCGGGACCGGACGGCAAGGAGGCATATTACATGGTCAGCACGGCTATGCAGTATTCACCGGGCTGCCCCATAATGAAGTCCACAGACCTTGTGAACTGGGAGACAGTGAACTATCTGTACGACTCGCTCGACTATGACAGCGATGCGCTCTCGCTCCGCAACGGTCAGCAGGCGTACGGAAACGGACAGTGGGCGACGAGCATAAGGTATAATGAGGCAACCAAGATGTTCTTTATCCTCACGTTCTCGTATACCACCGGAACAACACAGGTCTATACCTCGTATGATGTTGAAAACGGACCGTGGAAGAAATCGGAGTTCAGGGTATTCCATGACCCGTCGATATTCATAGATACCGATGGCAGGATATATGTGTACTACGGTCAGAACTCGCTCTACTGCAAGGAGCTCATAGAGGAGGACGGATATCTTTATCTCAAGGAGGAGGAGAACGACCCCGATAATGCCGGGGTAAATGTCATTCCCGACATGGGTGATTTCGAGGTCCCCGATACGATATATAAGGATGCCGAGCCTCCCACGGAGTTTTACATAAAGGGCGAGGGCACACATGCGTATAAGATAGACGGCAAGTACTATCTCATTTCGATAACATGGCCCACTGGCAAGGTATGGCCTGACCGCGATGAGTATTGGAAACGCGGTGAGATATGCTTTAGGAGCATCCCCGACGAGAACGGAGAACACCATCCTTACGGACCGTTCGAGGGGATGCTGATCATGAATCAGACCGCTGATTTTGACGGCTACATAGGCGGAGGCGGCGTGGGTCAAGGCGGTATGACCAACGCTATAGGCGGAAGCAACCGTTCGAGTGAGGGAAATTGGTACGGTATCATATTCCAGGACAGAGGAGCAGTGGGAAGATGTCCTCTGCTTGTAAATGTTGACTGGAATACGCCCGGCTATGAGGGCTGGCCGATGATGAGCGCCGCAGAGACGGGGACCATACCCGCCGACAGCGGAGAGAAGAGCGAAATAAAGTCGCTTACGAAGCCGGATGAGTTCAATAACGGTGACAAAATAAACTACGCGCCTATCATGACGGCCGAGCCTGAGATCGAGCTGACCGAGGCGCGCGCGGCTGAACCTGCGGTGATAAGCGCCGTATACGCGTATCAGGACGAGAACGGGCAGGAGCAGCGTATACCGATAGGAAATGTGACTAATGACGGCAGCGGCTGGAGCGAGCTTTCAGGGAGCTTTACCACCGGCAGCACTCTGACTTATGGGCGTATCGAGATCTCCGGCGGCGATCCCGATGTTGATTTTTATCTGGATGACGCGTCGCTGCGTGATGCGGAAGAGACCGAGTATCTTCAGAACGGAGAAATGAGCGGCAATGACGGTGAGTCGCCCTGGTGGTGGGGACCGACGAGCGTATGGGATAATGCCGCAGGCGGCAATGTAGATACATCGAGCATAGTGACAGATCTGTCGGAATTCCATAGTGCGGCACCGTCTATGTACGTGTACGGCAGAGAGAGCGAACAGGCAGGAGCTATGCAGTACATAAACGGCGATGGGGATAACCCGATAGCTCCGGAAACCGAGTACGACTTCAGCGTATGGGTAAAGGCAGTGCCTCCCGAGCCGTCGGAGCCGGATCCTGATTCGGGCTATGTCGAGAACGGTGAATACATTATAAACGGCAGCATGGAAGATGTCTACGAGGGACACCCGAGCTATTGGGACGCACATGGCAATGCTGTAGTTACCGCTGATGAAACAGAGTTTACTGACGGCACGATCGGACTTAAGGTGAGCGGCAGAGCTTCCGCGGAGGACGGCGTAATGCAGTATGTAAGCGCCGACTTTAAGGCGGGCAGGGAGTACAGACTCACGTTCAATGTAAAGACGGATGAGGCGGATACCGTAAAGGCGGTGCTTTTGAGCAATTATTCAACTGAAATACCGATCGTCAGCGGCAGCACGGCGGCGGGAGAATGGACAGAGCTCAGCAGCGTGTTCACCGCTCCGGATGATTTTGACGGCGGATATATAAAGTTTATAACGGAGAATACCGCTGCCGACTTTTATATGGATGAGGCATCGATGCCTATGCTCACGGATCTTGGCACACAGCTGATAGTAAACGGTGGTTTCGAAACAGAGATCGCCCCGTGGGTGCCGAGGTACAATAACGGAACCGGTCTTGAGCTGAGCGCCGAGGCAGCAGAGGGAAGCGGAAGCCTGTATGTGACCGGAAGAACACAGACAGGTGATGGACCCATGTATGATGTTACAGGAAAGATCGATCGTCAGCGTGAGTATAAAGTGAGAGCTATGGTCCGTTACGACGAGGGTCCTGATACGAAAACCTTTAATCTTACAATGGAGCACGTTAACGATAATGGTGATATGGGTTGGTATGTGCTTGGCAGTGTTGAGGCAGTAAGAGGCGAATGGTGTGAGATAACCGGAACTGCTGTGATCGATGACAGCATCGGAGTGAAGGAAAACAGACTTTATTTTGAAACAACATACAACAGTCCGGCCGATCCCGAGAACGATCTTATGGATTTCTATGTTGACGCTGTATCGGTTGTGGAACTTCCGGCGGAGGAATGGGTATCACGTGAGGAGGGCGAGCATGAATATAACGGTTCGAATCTCGATCTCGTGTGGCAGTGGAATCATAACCCCGATAACAGATATTGGTCTCTCACCGAACGCGAGGGGTATCTCAGACTGAAAACAGGAAGTGTTGTTGAGAACATACAGCAGGCGCGCAACACGCTCACGCAGCGCACCTTTGGTCCCGAGTGTTCAGGTTGGATCTCAATGGACACAGCCAATATGAAGAACGGCGACTACGCAGGGCTTGCGGCACTTCAGTCGAAATATGGATTTATAGGCGTCAAAAAATATGGCGGAAAACGGTATATCGTTTACGTGCACACAGATTCTCAGCCTGCCGACCGGGATGAGATGATGAATGTCGTTCCCGATGAGCAGATAATTGCGGAACTGGAGCAGGATGTCGTGTATCTTAAGAGTGAGTACACATTTGATGGAACCGTAAGCGGTGACACCGTAACGTTTTACTATAGCACGGACGAAGTGAATTGGACAAAGGCGGCGACGCTTGGTGATCTTGAATACAGTATGCTTCACTTCACCGGATACAAATTCGCGTTGTTCAACTTTGCGACAAATTCTGTAGGAGGCTACGTTGATTTTGATTATTTCAGAGTTGACGATAAGCTCAGCGGCAGAGGCGGTGAAATTGAAACGGACGCTAAGCTTGGAGAAGTTACTGACGGCATACTCAATGTAAACGCAGAGATCACGGATCCGTATTATCGAGGTATGACGGTATATGCCGCGGCATATGATGAGAGCGGCAGATTGATAGCGTTGGATTCGGCGGAGACCGACGGCAGTACAGAGTGCACATTCGGTCTTAATATCGGAGACGCGGAGAACTACAGCGTGAAGCTGTATGCGTGGGACGGAATGGAGCCGCTTGCTGAGGCAACGCAGGCTCGTGAAGCGGGGACGGTAACGCCTGCTGAATTTATGGAAAATGTACGTTCAGCGCTGTCTGAGAACGAGGCACCTGGTATAACCGAAGAGAGGCAGGGGACTGATTACGGAACACTGCAGAAATATACGTATTATTCCGAAACGGCAAAGCGCGACACCAATGTGAATGTTCTGCTCCCGCCGGGCTATGACGAGAACCGCGAGTATCCGGTGCTCTATATGCTTCACGGCTATTGGGGCAATGAGGATTCGCTGCTTGATGCGGGCGATCCGTCCTTAAAGCTCAGACAGATACTCGGCAATCTCATAGAGGACGGAGAGGCGGAGGAGATGATAGTGGTGTTCCCATACATCTTCTGCAGTGAGGATAAGCCTTACTGCACAGCGCTGGATCTTGAAAACACGCTGTGCTACGATAACTTCATAAACGACCTCACAACGAGCCTTATGCCGTTTATCGAGGAGAATTTCTCGGTAAAGACCGGACGTGAGAACACAGCCATAACCGGTTTCTCACAGGGCGGCAGGGAAGCGCTGTTTATAGGCATAACGCGCTCCGACCTGTTCGGCTATGTCGGCGGCGTATGTCCGGCTCCGGGACTTACACCGGGCGCGGATCTGAGCCAGCATCCGGGGCAGCTTGAGGAGAGCGAGCTTAAGATCGACAAGTCGAAAGGCGAGCCGTATCTCCTTATGGTGAGCGCGGCGGTAAACGACAGTGTGGTAGGCGATGCGCCGTATAATTATCATAATATCCTGACACGGAACGGTGAGGATCACGTATGGCACACAGTCACCAACGGCGATCATGGCGGTAATTCGATAAGACCTCATTTTTATAATTTTGTAAAGGCGATATTTAAAGCTGAATAAAAAGTAAGGGCTGCAGCAAAGGAGCGTTTTTAATGCTCATTTGCTGCAGCCCTTTTATTTTTACCGATTTATTATATATTAATTCTAAGTTTGATAATGTACTCTTATATGTATTTGGTATATAATAAAAAATAATGTTAAAAGACATGTTTGAAGGGAGTGTTTTTATGAAGTCTAAAAGATTTATCTCAGCGGTCACGTCATTTGTCCTGACTGCGTCGTGCGTCGCATTGCCCGGTGCGGGTGCAGCGGCGGATGATGGGGATGTGTCATTGATGAGCTATTATACGACCAACGGCGCTTCGTCGGATAATGGTGACGGTACATATAAAAATCCGGTGCTGTACACAGACGTTGCGGATCCGGATGTAATATGCGCGCCGGGACCGGACGGGAAGGAAGCGTATTATATGGTGAGCACTGCAATGAGCAGCTCGCCGGGTTGTCCGATCATGAAATCGTATGATCTTGTGAATTGGGAAACTGTAAGCTATCTCTATGACAGTCTTGATTTTAATAACGATGCTCTGGCACTCAGGAACGGCAAGCAGGCTTACGGCTGGGGTCAGTGGGCAACGAGCATAAAATACGATAAGGTAAAGGAGCAGTTCTATATTCTTTTGTTCTCTTATACCACCGGCACTACTCAGATATACACCACAAAGGATATCGAGAACGGACCGTGGAAGAAGTCGGACCTCAGATGCTATCACGACTCGTCGATCTTCATTGATGACAACGGAGAGGTGTATGTGTTCTACGGACAGAACGAATTCTACTGCATGCATCTGATAGAGGAGGACGGATATCTGCGTGAGGATCCGAAGTATCAGAACTATACCGACGGAAACGACGGAGTGCGGATAATAGAAGATTCCGGTGATTATTATGTTCCCGATTTTATTGATTCACAGTATGCGGGTGTTGAAAAGGGAACGCTTGCGGATCAGATGGATGATTTCATCATCCGCGGCGAGGGCTGCCATGCGTATAAGGTGGATGGCGTGTATTACCTCATATTCATCACGTGGCCGGGCGGCGATATATGGAGGCGCAGTGAGGCGTGCTTTAGGAGCGTGGCGGACGAAAATGGTGAGCATCATATCTACGGCCCATATGAGGGAATGATGGTCATGAGCGAAAACGTCAAATACGACGGGTACACCGGCGGACAGGGCGTTGCGCAGGGCGGCATCACGAACGCTATAGGCGGAGATGTGAGAAGCTCAGACGGAAAATGGTACGGCATCATATATCAGGATCGCGGCGCGGTGGGAAGATGCCCGATGCTTGTAAATGTTGACTGGAACAAGGAAGGCTACGAGGGCTGGCCGATGATGTCGGTCGCGGAAACGGGCGATATACCGGATGAGAGCGGCGAGGCGAGCGAGATAAAGAGTCTTGTTGAGTCGGATGAATTCGATAACGGAACTAAGCGGACGACACCGCAGATAATCACAAAGCCGGAGGCGGAGGTCGAGCTTCAGGAGGCTGCCGAGCCTGTGGAGCTTGCCGAGGCGGCGACCGGGCCGGTGACCTTTAATTTCATATTGAAAAACAACTACTGGCAGGATGTGACCGCGGCTTCGGAGTCAGTTCAGCCGAACGAATGGACTCAGCTTACGGGTGAGTTTACAGTCCCCGACGATTGGACAGGCGGGTATATAGCGGTAAACACAAGCGGTTCAACGACAGATTTCTATGTTGACGACTGCTCGGTAAAGGACTCGTCGAGAACGGAGATATTGCAGACAGGCGATATGGAAGGGATCGACACCGAGAATAACGGCGTATGGTACTGGGGTATCAATAATGACGGCGGAGCAGGCACAGCGACAGCCTCGGATGAGGCTTACAGCGGAGCTCACTCGCTGTTCATAAGCGGCAGAGCGGATGCCGGAGTCGGAGCTATGCAGTACGTTGAGCTAACGCCGGGAGAAACATACACTGTGTCGGCATGGGTGAAATTCAAGGGTGACACAGTGACGGAGCCGGATCCGGTACCGGAGAACGGCTATGAGCTTTCCGGCAGCTACATAAGCAACGGCGACATGGAAAGCGTGAATGGTGACGGCACTCCAAGTTACTGGGGAGCGAGCGGCACGGCAGCGGTGACCTCGAATGATATCGAGTATGCGGGCGGAAGCAGGAGCATGAAGATAGCGGACAGAGCGTCAGCCTCCGATGGAGCTATGCAGTATACGAGCGCCGATACAAAAGCTGACAAGACGTATAAGGTCAGCATGAAGATCAAGTCGGATCAGACCGATACATTCAAATTTATATTCCAGAATAATTTCTGGCAGGATATGACGGTCGTTTCCCAGGAGGTAAACGCCGGGGAATGGACGGAGATCAGCGGCTATTTCGATACGCCGGACGATTTTGACGGCGGCTCGATAAGAATAGTGAGCGAGAACACAAATGCGGATTTCTATGTTGATGATGTTATGATGCAGCTTGCGACCGAGGTCGGGGTTGATATAGTAACGAATGGCGGCTTTGAGGATGGATTGTCGCCGTGGACAGGACGCTACGGAGATGTGAAAGTTGAGCTGAGCAGTGACGCGCACAGCGGCAGTAACAGCGCGTATGTTTCAAATCGTACGGATACTGGTCAGGGTGTGAAACTTGATATTGCCGAGGGGCTGATGGAAACTCCGCGTGAATATACCGTAAGCGCTTGGATCAAATACGATGAAGGACCGGACGAAAAGACCTTCAACCTCACTGTTGAAAGCGACAGCGCGACTTCTCCGTATACGGTGCTTGCTTCAGGTACAGTAAAGAAGGGCGAATGGTGCGAGATCACCGGTACGGCCACTCTCGGCAGTGAGATCGGAACGGTAAAGAGCATATATATCGAAACGCCTTGGAGCGCGACTCCGACAGCCAACGATCTGATGCCGTATTACGTTGACGACGTATCGGTGATAAAGCAGCCCGAGGTCGAGTGGGAGACTGTTCAGGAGGGCGAGAACGACTATAACGGCTCGAATCTCAAGCTTGTATGGCAGTGGAACCATAATCCCGACAACAGATATTGGTCTCTTACAGAGCGTCCGGGCTACCTGAGGCTTGGAACGGCTAAGGTCGTTGAGAATATCCAGCAGGCGAAGAACACGCTGACGCAGAGGACGTTTGGTCCCGTATGCTCAGGCTGGACGAAGCTTGACGTTTCGAATATGCGTAACGGCGACTATGCGGGCTTAGGCGCGCTGCAGGAGGGTTACGGATTGCTTGCGGTAAAGAAGTACGGCGGGCAGAAGACGATAGTTATCGTAGAACCGGAGAGCGAGCCTGACGATGCCGCGCTGATGATGGACGTTCCGACAAAGGAAACATATATAGCAAACCTTGATCAGGATGAGGTATATTTCAAAACGGAGTACGAGTTCCACGGCGAGGAGTATAACGACTATGTACGGTTCTATTACAGCCTTGACGGAGTGAACTGGACGTTCGCATACGAGAAGAATAACCTGAAATATCATCTCACACATTTTGCAGGATATAAGTTCGCGCTGTTCAATTATGCAACTAATTCTCTCGGCGGATATGTTGATTTCGATTACTTCCGTGTGGATGATAAGATCACCGGCGCAGGAGAAACGGAAAACATAAACGTGGAGCTGGGTTCACCGGAGGCGGTAGCGGGCGTACCAAACAAGGAATACACCGTGCCGGTAACGATGGACAGCGTGCCAGCGGGCAGCGAGAAGATCGAGGCGGTATTTACGATACCGGAAAACTCTGAGCTTTCAACGGTGATGTTCGGAAGCGGAGTTTCCGATAAGGCAAAGTATGAGGTAAAGGACGGAAAGGTAATAATAACTGTTGAGGGCGATGACGAGCTGTACACAGCAGACGCTGACAGAAAATTTGCTGATCTCGTGTTTAAAACGACGGACTTTATTCAGGAGAACATAACTCTTAAGTTCGCTCCCGACTATATACGTATATACGGAGAATCGGACGGAAAGGAGATAGATGTAAGCACACAGAATGCTACTGCGGAGATAGTTATGAATAAGCCGGACTACGGCACGGTCATAAAGCACCCGGGTCTCGGAAATCCGCTCATAACTCATAAGTACGGTGCGGATCCGTTTGCGCTTGAGTATAACGGCAGGCTGTATCTGTATCTGACGGGTGACAACTATTATCTGGACGAAAACGGACAGATAACAGCATCACCAGAGACCGGAAGGGTAAACAACGAGTACGCCAACGCACAAAGCATAACGGTGATCTCGACATCGGATATGGTCAACTGGACCGATCATGGTGAGATAAAGGCGGCAGGACCGGACGGCGCAGCGACATTTGCGAATTATTCATGGGCACCGTGCATAGCGGTCAAGGAGATAGATGGGAAGGACAAATTCTTCCTTTATTACACGGATAATACCGCGGGCATAGTTGTGCTGGAGGGCGACAGCCCAGTAGGCCCGTTCACATCACCGCTCGATAAGCATCTTATCGGCTGGGAAAAGGATGCGGACGGAAATTATCTCATCCCCGGAGTAGAGGACTGTGTATGGATATTCGATCCGGCTGTTCTTGTGGATGACGACGGCAGCGCTTATCTCTATTTTGGCGGCGGCTCAGCGGGCGAAGGAGTGCCGGGAATGACCCCGGACTATGAAAATCCGGGTTCGGCAAGAGTGGTGAAGCTTGGAGATGACATGATATCGCTCGACGGAGAGATGCAGACGATAGATGCTCCGTGCATCTTGGAGGACAGCGGTATACATAAGTATGATGGGAAGTATTATTATTCCTATTCGACGAACTGGTACTGTGAAAGCCTGCCCACTGTATCTATAGCATATCTTGTATCTGACAGTCCGATGGGACCGTTTGTGGCGCCGGAGGGTGAGGATAAAGCTGGTATCGTGCTTCCGGCTATGGGAGATTATTTCGATATCTATTCGAACAATCATCATTCGGTATTTGAATTCAAGGGCGAGTGGTACATAGTATATCACTGCGGACTTGTTGACGCGGGTTATCATACGACAGCGGGGTATCTCGGCTACAGGAGCGCACAGATAAACAAGATAACGCACAACGACGACGGCACTATGGAAATGACTGTGCCCGACAGAAAGGGTGTCGGAGCGGTGGACACGCTCGATCCGTACAAGCGCGTCGAGGCTGAGACAATCGCATGGCACAAGGAGAAGGTCGACGGCGAATATCAGACAGTAAATCGTGCGGACAGCATGGATACTATCTGGATAGAGGATGACAGTCAGAAGATGAAGACTGCCGTATGTGATGAGCCGGGCGGCGAGTACGATTTCAATAATCTCGCGCTCGTAAATATCAAGGACGGTGATTGGTCCGCAGTTGCGAATGCCGATTTCGGAAACGGCGGAAAGCTGACCTTTACGGCAAATGTAAAGGGTATCGGCGGCGGTACGGTCAAGGTATACCTTGACAGCCTTGACGGCGAGTGCATTGCAGAGCTAAATGTGCCGGCTGATTCCGGATATGGTCTGCTGAGCACCGATATAACTGCCGATGTGAGCGGAGTCCATAACATATTCTTCGCATACGAGGGCGGCGACGGACAGCTGTTCGATATAGATTACTGGCAGTTTGAGGATAACACGCCGCGCGACTGGCAGCTGAGCGCAGAGCTTGAAAACGGAGCTGTCAAGGCGGAGGTAGCAAAGCTTTCGGGCGATATTGAGACTGCTGTGGTCTACGTTGCTGCGTATGACTCTGACGGCACGCTTGTCTCAGTCTCGTCACAGGAGGCTTCACCGGAAGCGGGAAACAGCGTGAGTGTAACGTTTGAGCTTGATACGGAAGAAGCGGCAAATATAAAGGCATTCCTGTGGACGGACAGAATGGAAGCACTCGACAGAGCTGTCAAAGTGAAGTAACGTAAATATCCGCTTGGTTCTGTGATGCGGAATCAGGTGAAAGAGCTGCTGCGAGGCAAGTTGGTCTTGCGGCGGCTCAAATTATATTCGAAAAGGAAGTGGCTAACTATATGAAACTGATCTTTACGGCGCGAAACACGTTGCCGGACAGTACATATGAACCGATCGAGAGGTATGGGCTTCGCGCGGAGACTGAATGGCTCAGCGGGAGCGGGACAGCGGACGATCCGTACCGTGTGCGGCTCACGATAGAAAACAGCTCAGAGGAGCGCTTTTGCGGGATCATCCATTCCGAGCTGTGCTTTGAGAAAAAGGAACCTCGATTTTTTTTACCTGCGTTCATGTACGGGCGCAACCGAGGCGAGTGTCCGCAGCATGTGGAAAACAAATTTCCGCGCCTGCGTGAGGATTCTAATGAGCTTCCGTCGTCTCCCTGGTGGATGGTACGCGGCGACAGGCTCTCGCATCCGGCGGCGTTCGTATTCGATAGCGGGATTGTATACGGACTGTGCGCGCCGCCATATATAAAGAGCGCGGACGGCGGGCTCGGACAGTTCTGCGGCTATTCCTGTTCGCTCGCGCGCGGCACGGTCGGCTGGACGCTCGGGTATGAGAATGCGCCGTATCTTTTCATATCCTCGCATAATATAAAGGAGCGCGAGACTGTGCCGTTCAGACTTGGCGCGGGGGAGAGTGTATGCGCAGAGCTCAGGCTGTACGAGTATTCCGCAGAGGATGAGACGGGGATAAACGCGGCAATAAAAAACGTGTATTATACGTTTCATAAGCAGCCCCGCAATGGTGCGTCTGTGCCGGAGGCGATACGCGAGCTGTCTGATGCGGTAGCCGAGTACGCGTGGATCGAGGAGGAAAGTATGTATTCCTGCTTTGTTTTTGAACGGGATGGCGGATACGAGTACAACAAGCTCGGTTCGCTCACGTGGACGAACGGACTTTCAGTCGCGGTACCAATGCTTGAAGCGGGGCTCAGGCTTGGGGACGGTAAAAAGCGGGCTCAGGCGCTGCGCTTTATCGATAACACGCTTGCGAACTGTATGAATCCGCACTCGGGGCTGCCGTATGACGCGGTGGAGAACGGCAAGTGGTCGGTGAAGGGCTGGTGGTTTGACGGAATGTATACGAAGGGTCACAGCGCATATCTTATGGGTCAGGCGATGTATTACATACTAAAGGCATATCTTGCGGAGAAAAAGCATGCCGGTATCGAGCATCGTGACTGGCTTGATTTCGTGTCACCGGTAATCGAAAGGCTTGAAAAGACCCGAAACGGGGATCAGGAATATCCGTATATCATTTCGGAGGAAACCGGAGCCGGTCTTGAATATGATTCTATGGGCGGGGCGTGGTGCATGACTGCCGCAGCAATGTATATGAAGATCACAGGAGACAGGAAATATTTAAAACAGATAAGAATAAGTGAACTGCACTATTATGAAAGATACGTAAAACGTATGGAATGCTTCGGCGGACCGCTTGATGTGAGCAAGGCGGTGGACAACGAAGGCATCCTCGCGTATATCCGCGCTGTAAGGCTTCTGCACGAGCTTACAGGAGAGGCGGTATATCTTGAGCATATGTATGATGCGCTGTGCTATGAGTTCACGTTCAAGTTCTGTTATAACACACCTGTGCAGGTGCCGCCTTTAAGCAGTGTAGGCTGGTCGGCGTGCGGAGGCAGCGTAACGTCGACGGCGAATCCGCATATACATCCGATGTCATCATCTATAGTCGATGAGATGCTGTACTATTGTCTGCAGACCGGGAATGGGTATGTACTTGACAGGATGAATGATACGGTGAAATGGGGATGCCAGACCTATAACCATTATGACGGGGAGTTCGATCACGGCAAGAAGGGCTGGATGAGCGAGCGTTTCTGTTACTCGCAGGGGCTGCTTGACGAAAAATACCCGGACGGTTCTCCGGCGAGCACGTGGTTCGCGCTCATGCCGTGGGGTTCCTGTTCCATCATAGAGGGACTTGCTGGAGATTATTATGAATATATTGAGTAGAAATAAAATGATCGAGAAACATATACATGTAAAAAAAGACGATACAGTGAAGGAGTTCCGCAACAATGTGGATTTCTGTGTCGGTACCGGACGAATGGGACTTGCGCTGCATGAGGAGTACATGGACGAGCTAAGGTTCGTGCAGGAGGAAATAGGCTTTAAACATATTCGCGGACACGGGCTGTTCTGTGACGATATGGCAATATATCAGTTCAGAGAGGACGAGGAAGGAAACAAGGTGCTTGAATATAATTTCACATATCTTGACCGCGTTTTCGATGGATATTTAAAGCTGGGGATACGTCCGTTTCTGGAACTTGGATTTATGCCGGCAGAGCTGGCGAGCGGAGATCAGACGGTATTCTACTGGAAGGGGAATGTTACCCCTCCTAAGGACTATCGCGGCTGGTGTGCATTGGTGCAGGCGCTTTTGAGACATCTTATAGATCGCTATGGCAGGGATGAGGTAACGTCATGGCCTGTTGAGGTGTGGAATGAGCCTAACTTAACAGGATTCTGGAAGGATGCCGATATGGATGAGTATTTCAGACTGTTCGATGAGACGTTTCGTGCAGTGAAAGAGGTGGACGAGAGGTTCCGAGTCGGCGGACCGGCGGTCTGCGGCGGAACTGATGAGATCTGGATCAAAGCATTTCTGGATTTCTGTGACGAAAACGGGATAGATGTGGATTTTATAACGCGTCATCATTACACCTGCGGCATATCTGAACGTATCGGACATTATACATATCCGGACCCGGACGATCCGCAGTGGGGCAGGGACAATTTGAAAACGACTCGCGATATAACGGACAGTTATGACCGATATCGAGGCAAAGAGATACATATAACCGAATTCAACACATCATGGTATCCGAGAACTGTTATACATGACACGAATTTCAATGCGGCATATATTGCACATCAGCTGTCGTGGTTGGGTGATCTGAACGAGTCATATTCCTATTGGACGTTTGGTGATGTTTTCGAGGAAACGGGAGTGCCGTTCAGTTTGTTCCATGGTGGATTCGGAATGGTGGCAAACGGATGTATCCCAAAGCCGACCTTCTGGACTTTTAAATTTTATAAAAATTTAAAGGATCGCGGGGCGGAATGTGCCTATCGCTCGGATAATGCCGTAATAATGAGAAAAACAGGCGGAGGCTGGTGCGGGATCGCATGGAATTTCGGCATGGACGGCGGGAACGAAGAGCTTGAGCTGAAATTGTCGCTTGACGCGGCGGACGGCGAGTATTCGTTTGTCATGCACACGGCAGATCCCGTTACCTGCAATCCGCTGAAGGCGTGGCATGACATAGGGGAGCCTAAGACCCCGACGGAGATGCAGCTTGATATAATAAAGGGGGCTGCACAGCCGTTTGTGAGCACTGAAAGACTGTCTGCACATGAGGGCAGGCTTGAAAAAAAGATACCGGTACGGGACTGCGGCGTGGTGTATTTTGAGCTTACACCGTCTGAGCTTATAAGTGACAGGGGGTATGATTACAGCCGTGTCACTGAGATAAGATAAAAAACAATACATAAACAGTTAATTTGGTAATGGAAATCCCGTTGGTTATATTGTATAATATTATAATGATTTTTATACAAATATACTTTTACGAGGAGGATGTGAATATTTATGAAAAAAAAGATTAATGAAGTGCTGCTCTCCTGTGTGACGGCGGTAGGAATGCTGCAGACTGCGGTCTACGCGAACAATCCTATAGTCCAGACTCGGTACACGGCCGACCCTGCGCCGATGGTGAGCGCGGACGGCGAAACGCTGTATCTGTTCACCTCGCATGATGAGCCGGAGGGCGGTGAGAACGGCGCCATGTACGTGATGAACGACTGGAACCTGTACTCGACGCAGGACATGGTGAATTGGACGGATCTGGGAGTGCCGGCAAGCTATCATGTGTTTGAATGGTCAAAGGGCGACGCGTGGGCGATACAGACCGTTAGAGGCTTTGACGGCAAGTATTATCTGTATGCGCCTGTGAGAGGACAGAGCTCCACGGCTATCGGTGTCGCGGTCGCAGACAGACCGGAGGGACCTTATAAGGATGCTTTGGGCAAGCCGCTTACGGAAAAACCGAATTTTATCGATCCGTCGGTATATGTTGACTACGAGAGCGAACGCGCGTTCATAGTGTGGGGAAATCCCGATCCGTATTTCGCAGAGCTCAATCCCGATATGGTAACGTTCAAGACGCAGCCTGTGAGGATAAATAAGACAACAACTGCCTTCGGTACCGCCGATGCGGGCAAGGACAGGGAAACAAGATACGAAGAGGGACCGTGGATATATGTGAGGAACGGCTATTGTTACCTTGTGTATGCAGGAAACGGCATCCCGGAGGATCTTGAGTATTCAGTGTGTGATAATGACACCTTCCTTGCTTGGGTAGACACACTTCCTAAGGCTGACGGGACAGAGGAATATGCAGCGGTAGAAGGACCGTGGACGTACGGAGATGTGCTGATGCCTACATTTGACAGCGGAACATTTACGAATCATCCGGGACCGATCGATTTCAAGGGAAATTCGTATCTGTTCTACCATACGGCAAAGCTGCCCGGCGCAAACGGGTTCAGACGCTCCGTAGCGGTGGATGAGATGACGTATAATTCTGACGGTTCGATCGAGGCTGTGGTTCCGACAACTTCGGGGCCCGCGAAACTGAAGAATCTTGATCCGTATTCGCGCACTGAGGCTGAAACGATGGCATTTTCGGAGGGGCTTGAGACGGATGAGTATTATACGAATACAGAGACCGGAGCGGTGACTGATACGTTCACAAATGAAGATACAAAGAATGTCTATGTGACCGGGGTCAGCAGCGGCGATTACATAAAGGTCGCAAATGTGGATTTCGGCAGCGGTGCGGGAACGTTCACGGCGAGCGTTGCGTCTGCCGCAAAGGGCGGCGAGATCGAGCTCAGGCTCGACAGCAAAGACGGCATCCTCATAGGGACACTCCCTGTTTCATACACCGGAGGCAATGGCGTATGGCAGGAGAAGACCGCAGCAGTTTCCGGCGCCGAGGGCGTGCGTGATCTCTATCTTGTGTTCAAGGGTGAAGAGAGAGTTGAGGATCTGTTTGATGTGGATCATTGGAGATTCACACAGAAGACGGATGAAAAGACGCTCACAGCTATCAATGCATCGATCGATGAGTACAAGATAGATACAAGGGACGGTGCGAACACGGCAAATATGACCGTAACTGCTGTCTACAGCGATGGAACATCAGAGGATGTGACTTCACAGGCTCAGGTAACATCGGACAATATAACATATAACAACGGAGTGATAACCGGCACCTCATACGGCGACGCGGTGATCGATGTAAGCTACGGCGGAGTGAGCGAGCAGGTACGTCTCTTGGTAAAGGATATGGAGACCGAGGAAAAGGTAGCGAGCCTTTCGGTTGAACCGGAGTCTGTAAAACTGGTCTACGGCGGCACGCCGGCAGACGTAACGGTGACTGCGGTATACGAGGACGGACATACAGAGGATGTAACGCTCAAGGCAGACTATACAGCAGCTGATTCGTCTGTAGTGTCGGCCGGAAACGGTACGATAGCGCCTTTGAAGGTCGGAAGCACGAATGTAACGGTAAGCTTTAAAGGAAGACTCGGCGAGGCGAAGCAGGCAGTGATACCTGTTACGGTAACGAGCAATATGATAATTAACGGCGATCTCGAGACAGGCTCAACAGAGCCATGGGTGAACTATTATTCCACACTCTCCGTTGAGGATGAGGGCGGCAATAAGATCCTCAAGGTTTCAGACAGAGTTTCAGACGAGGAATGGGAGCAGGGCACGGCCAACGGTGCGCATTACACGTTCGGCTCGGAGCTGCAGACAGGAAAGACATACAGATACTCTGCAAGACTCAAATATACCGAGGGACCGGATACAAGAGATTTCGCCATGGTATTCTGGAACGGCTGGCAGAAATATTTTGATGACACAAGCTGGGGAGACGAATACGGCGGATACAATCTACAGACAGTAACGGCTGCAAAGGGTGAATGGGTAACATTCTCAGGGACTGTAACGATCCCCGAGGGCGCGGACCTGTCAGACGAATTTGCTCTCGGATTCGTGACGACATGGGTGGCGGACCCCACCGCTGAAAACGATCTGATGGACTATTATATCGACGATGTGACATTTGCCGATATGGATGCTGAGGATCCCGTAGCTACAGAAGATCCGGGCAGCTCGGAGGAACCTGATAAACCGCTCACGACAGTATCCAAGGCAGAGAGGATAGGCGGAAATATCGTGCTGACGACGACTGCGTCTGAGATCATAACCGATAAGGTCCTGCATGTTGCACTGTATGACGAAAATGACAAGTTGGTAAGATATATGCAGATCCCGACATCGGCTTCCGAAAAGACGGCATATGTCGTATTTGAGGATAATGATTCGGCGGAATACGCTAAGGTATTCATTTGGGATTCGATAGGTCAGATGACGCCGAGCGCGGATGCTGAGACCGTAGAAATACATAAAATACATATCTAAAGGCTGTCGCCTACGGCGCAGCTTATTCCAAGGCAGCTAAGCCCTGGAACTGCAAACAGACCGCACCGCTCGGAGTACACTGTGTACACCTAATGGTGCGGTCTGTCTGTTCTGCGTTGGTAATAGAGCAGTCATATTCACGTTTTGATGTGTATGCTCCGTTTATGAATGAAAATTTACCGATATATTAAAAATTACGCATAAAATTATAAATTTGATAATTTCAATGAACAAGAAAATATAGTATAATGATATTAATATTAATATGATTTTAAATACGGAAAGGAGAAAAACATGAGAAAGAGATTTATCAGCGCAGCTCTCTGTTGCGCTATGCTTGCCTCGGGGGCTGCGGCATTCAGTCCGCTGACAGCCGGAGCATACGGTATCGACATAATGAATTTTGATTATGACGATAATATCGGTTTTGAAGCTTTGGGCAGCGCGAAGCTGGAGATTTCCTCAGATGGCGGACATTCCGGAGAGAGAAGCGTACTTGTGTCGGGCAGATCATCGGAATCGGACGGAGCGAAGATAAGCGTTGAGATGGCGGAAGAACCGACGGCATATAATGCAACTTTATGGGTAAAGTCCGACAGCGCATGTAAGCTGACAGCGACTCTGGGCGGTCAGAAGATCAATTCCGCGAACGTGAGCCCGGATACATGGACAAAGATAAGCGGAAAAGTGTACGTTGAGGGAACGGAGTCTGAGCTTGATCTTGAGGTATACAGTCTTAGCGGAAGAGATAATTTTTATATAGACGATGTTTCGGTTCTTGCCGAAGGGCAGCAGATAACAACTCCGTATATGCCTGAAGGCATGAATATGATAGACAACGGCGATTTTGAAAGCGGCGAGCTCAGCCCGTTTGCTGCAAGGGGCTGCACGGTGACCGCAGCGGAAGCCTCTGCACATGATGGCAGTTTCGGAGCGAGTGTCAGCGGAAGGACAGACGGCTGGAACGGTATCGAGATCGATATAAAGGACATGCTCGTGAGCGAGTGCAATTATGAGGCAACTGCGTGGGTAAGACTTGACGATACGTCTGTTGACAGCGCGTCGTTTTATCTGCAGCTTGAGATAGCAGAGCAGGGATATGACACGAGGTATCCTTCTGTAACAAAGTTTACCGTGAAATCGGGAGAATGGACAGAGGTGCGCGGAGTGTTTTCAACAAGCGATTTTGCGTATCCTGTGAATGCAGTAAAGCTGTATATAGGTTCGGCGGACGACAACAATACCTGTGATTTTTCGGTTGATGATATAACGCTTGCCTATACCACAGACGAGGTAACAGGCTCAAGCTCAAGACCGGTAGATGCCAATCCATGGGTAAACACAGAGCTCACACCTCTTAAAGATGTATATAAGGATTACTTCCTTATCGGCGCGGCAAGAAGCTCGGATGTGGGAGAGGCGTCACAGGTCGAGGATGATATGATAAAGTATCATTTCGATATCGTGACAGCCGGAAACGCAATGAAGCCTAATGCGCTTGAAAATACAAAGGGTCGCTTTACGTGGGATACTGCTGATTATATAGTGAACAAGAGCCTGGAAAACGGTGTAAAGGTACACGGACATGTGCTCTGTTGGCATGAGCAGTCGCCGGACTGGCTCAATTATGAAGGAATAACGCGCGAGGAAGCGCTTGAAAATCTGCGTACATATATATTTGACGTTATGGGTCACTACAAGGGACAGTGCTACAGCTGGGATGTTGTAAACGAGGCGATCGACGGTATAACCGACACGTCGACCGTTTCGGGGATACTCCGAGATACGCCTTGGAGACGTGCCATAGGCGATGACTGGATCGAATATGCGTTCATGTATGCTGCTGAGGCTGATCCGAGCGCAAAGCTGTACTATAACGATTTTAACCTTGATGATGCTACAAAAGCGGACGCGGTCGTAACGCTCGTAAAGAGTCTTCAGGAAAAGGGTATAAGGATCGACGGTATAGGAATGCAGGGACATTATAATACGACCACCTCTATAAAGGCTGTCGAGAATTCGATCAAGAAGTTTGCTGAGCTCGGAGTAGAGATATCAGTTACTGAGCTTGACGTTGGTCACTACAGCATGATCGGTACAGAAATGACCGAGGAGGAGGAGATCCTTCAGGCGCAGAAATATGCTCAGTTGTTCCAGCTCTATCGGAAGTATTCGGACGTGATCGACAGAGTCACATTGTGGGGTATCGATGATGCTACGAGCTGGCGCGCAAAGAACTGTCCATTGATATTCGATAAGGATTATCAGCCAAAAGAGGCTTACTACGCGTTGCTGGATCCGGACAAGTATCTTGAGGAGCATCCGCTCGCCGCGAGAACGACAACTCAGGGCATTGCAATAAAGGGCACGCCTACTATCGACGGTACTGCCGAGGCGCTGTGGGATAATGTTCCGGAGTATAATATAAACAAATACGTAATGGCATGGCAGGGCGCGACTGCGACCATGAAGACTATGTGGGATGAGAACAATCTCTATGTGCTGATGGATGTAAAGGACAGCCTGCTTTCGACTGCCGCGGCTGACGCGCATATGCAGGACAGTGTCGAGGTGTTTGTAGACGAGAACAACGGAAAGACAACTTATTATGAGGATGATGATGCTCAGTATCGCGTAAGCTGCGAAAATGTCCATTCGTTCGGAACCGGAGCTGTTGAGGACGGATTCAACACAGCGGTCACAAAAACGACGGGCGGCTATCTGGTGGAGATGGCTGTGCCGTTCAAGACACCGCGGACAGAACCGGGTATAATCGGATTTGACGCGCAGGTAAATGATGACTCGAACGGTGACGGAAACAGAACATCAGTAACCAAGTTTAATGATATGACTGACCTCTCATGGGGCAACACTGAGAACTGGGGCGAGCTGTTCCTCACAATAAACGGCGAGAGAGATGATATACTCGTAAATCTTGACGGAAGAACGCTTTCGTTCGACGTTCCGCCGATGATAATAAACGACAGAACTATGGTACCGTTCAGAACGATACTTGAAGCGCTTGGAGCAACTGTTGAGTATCAAGAAGACGGTCAGTATATAACGGCAACAGAAGGTGATACCGTTATAACGATGCAGATCAACAATCCTGTTGCAACGGTGGACGGAGAGAAAGTCACGCTCGACTCACCGCCGGTAATAGTTGAAGGAAGAACGCTTGTTCCGGTAAGATTTATTTCGGAGGCGCTTTCGGCTACGGTCAACTGGAATGCGGAAACGAGAGTTGTATCGATACTTCCGGGAGAATACTGATTGAAAGGGGATCCCTATGGATCTTAAGAATAAAAAGAGAATAAAAGGGGCAAATCCTTATATGCCCCTATGGGAACATGTGCCCGATGGTGAGCCAAGGGTATTTACTTATAACGGCGAGAGCCGAGTATATGTTTATGGTTCTCACGACACGCTGAAAACGGAATACTGCGGACTGGACCAAGTTGTCTGGTCCGCGCCGGTCAGTGATCTTACAGACTGGCGCTGTGACGGAGTGTGTTTCCGCTCACCGGACGGTGAGCCGCTCTACGCTCCGGATGTGGTGCAGAAAGGCGATACATTTTATATGTATGCCGCACTGAGCCGCGGCAGTAAGGTAGTTGTCGCAAAAAGTAAAAATCCTGCCGGACCGTTTGAAGATCCGGTGGAAACAGAGCTGGGCTTTGATCCCGGTATACTTGTTGACGACGATGGGCGCGTATATGCGTACTGGGGATTCACCTCGGCATACTGCGCTGAGCTCAATGACGACATGGCGACCATAAAGCCCGGAACACTCAGAGAGCACATCATACCGCACTGCGAGCGAGGCAGCGGCTGGTGGGATGCCGAGGAGGAGCACACCGATAAGGTGTTCAGTTTCTTTGAGGCGTCGTCGCTTCGAAAGATCGGCGGAAAGTACATCTATATATACAGCCGCCGTCAGTGTGAGGCGGTGCCGGAGGAGGGGCTTCCTGCCGATTCGAATGGATATCTGGCATATGCGTACAGTGATAATCCGCTCGGCGATTGGGTATACGGCGGTATTATAAGCAATAACGCCGGTGAGATCGTTGAATGTGCAGACGGCTCGAAAAAACGCGCTTATCCGACTGGAAACAATCACGGAAGCATAGCCGAGGTGAATGGACAGTGGTATGTTTTCTATCACAGGATGATCGGAACTGACGAATTTGCAAGACAGGCGATGCTTGACCCGATAGACGTTGCTGTTGACAGCAGCGGAAGGGTGTATATAGGAAGAATAGAGTACGGTGAAAACGGTGAACCGATATCGTCGTCGGAGACTGAAATGACATCCCAGGGTGCTCATCTGAACGGCCTTGACGCGCGAGCGCTCATCTCAGCAGGCTACGCATGTTATCTCACCTCGGAAACTGATGGGGTCACGCCGTTTGCTTCGTCCTCGAAAGGAGCGTATATAAAGCCTGTCTATGACGGCATCGAATCTGCGCCTGTAGCGGGAATAAAAAGCGGGACCGTTGCCGGATTCCGTTATATAAATTTCGGAGCGGAGTCTCAGAAGGAGATATATCTTAAATTAAACTCCGCGGTAAACGGAGGGATCGTGAATGTGCGGCTCGATTCATCGGACGGAGATATTGCCGCGTGTGCAGAGACCAAAGATGGGTTGAGTGAATATGTGATCCCATTGCGCTGTGAGATAACAGGAAAGCGGGCACTGTTTTTCGAGTTTATCCATAAAGATACGGATAAGCAGATTTGTGAGTTTGACTGCTTTACATTTGAATGACGGGGGATGCAATGAAACGAATATTGATTCTGATGATATTTGCGTCTGCGGTCCTGTCGGCTTATCAGGTATCGGCGGCGGAGGGTGACGGCAAGCTCGAGGCCGCCTACGGCACGCCGGAAATAGATGGAGTGCGTGATGAGATGTGGGATGCTGCGCCGGAGGGCGGGATAGACCTGTTCACTATGGAAACGCACGGAGCACATGGAAGCTTCAGATGTATGTGGGACGAAGAAAATCTGTATGTGTTTGCTGATGTGACAGATCCTGTGCTAAGTACGGCTGCCGATGCTGCGCATATGCAGGACAGCGTTGAGATATTTCTTGACGAGAATATGGGCAAGACCGAATACTATGAATATGATGACGCTCAGTACAGGATAAGCTGCGAAAATAAGCAGTCCTACAGCACCGGTGCGGTTGCCGATTTTAGGTCTGCGGCGGTAAAGACTGATGGCGGTTATATTGTTGAGGCTGCGATACCGTTCAAATCTATAATCGGAAGCGTCGGCAGAACGATCGGCTTTGAGATACAGATAAATGACGACGGAACCGGTGACGGCGAGCGTTCATCAATAGCCAAATTCAATGATCCGACTGACCTGTCATACTGTAATACGTCTCTTTACGGCGAGCTGTCCTTTGCGGCTCCGGAATGTACGTTTGCGGATCTGACAGACTCAGAGGAATCCGATATCGTCTCATATCTGTCGGTTAAGGGAATAATAAACGGATATGACGAGAATACCTTCATGCCGGACGGTATCATAACAAGGGAGGAATTCCTGAAGCTGCTTGTAAGACTTTTCGATATTGAACAGGCTTACGGAGATGTCTCGTTTGAGGATGTGCAAAGCGGTGCATGGTATGAGCAGGATATAAAGACCGCCGTTGCTGCAGGGATAGTCAGGGGTGTGTCCGATACGGAGTTTGGTATAGGCAGACCGGTAACGAACGGAGAGGCTTCGGAGATGATTTGCCGCGCGATGGAGTATCTCGGAGTCTTCGAGGAACTCAATAAGGAAGCTGCAGAGCAGCTTAAGGAGTTGGGTATCGCCGACAGCGACATGGATGAGGCTGAGAGTACACTGCGCGCGGAGAGCGCGGCTATGCTGTATAAAGCCCACATATATACTGCCGAATATCTGGCAGATAAAACCCGGGAGGAAGAAAAGATGAAGAATTACGGAAAAGAGCTGATAAATGCATCGGGCGCAAAGGAGATAGGGAATAATAATCCCTTATATACTCAGCGTTTCGGGGCTGATCCGTTTGCTATGGAATATAACGGCAGGATCTATGTGTATATGACGAGCGACAGCCTCATGTATGATGAAAATAACGAGATCAAGGATAACGATTATTCAAATATCAGCACTATATCGGTGATATCGAGTGCGGATCTTGTAAACTGGACAGATCATGGAGAGATCGACATAGCCGGTCGTTCAAATCCGGACGGCGCGGCAAAATGGGCGACAAACTCATGGGCGCCGGCTGCTGCTCATAAGACTATAGACGGAAAGGAAAAATTCTTTTTGTATTTTGCCGATAACGGATCTGGTATAGGAGTGCTCGAGGCCGACAGCCCCATCGGGCCGTTCCGTGATCCTATTGGGGGCGCTCTTATCAAACCGGGTGAAACACCGGGCTCGGACGGAGTGGTATGGTATTTTGACCCCGCAGTGTTCATTGATGACGATGGTCAGGCATATCTTTACTTCGGCGGCGGACTTCCGACAAAGGAGGACGGTACCGTAGAAGCCGATCACCCGAATACCGTAAGAGTTATAAAGCTTGGTGATGATATGATAAGCACTGTCGGCGAAGCGGTTACGATAGATGCGCCGGCGGTTTTCGAAGATTCGGGAATACATAAATATAACGGAAAGTATTATTATTCGTACTGTACGAACTTTGAGGGCTCGCATGAGGACGGAAAATATCCTTACGGAGCTATCGCGTATATGACAAGTGACAGCCCTATGGGACCGTTTACATACGAAGGAACGGTGCTTAACAATATGTCCGACTTTTTCGGCGTCGGAGGAAACAATCACCATGCCATATTTGAATTCAAGGATAAATGGTATATAACGTATCATGCTCAGACAGTTGGGAAATATATGGGTCTGGATAAGGGCTATCGCTCAACTCATATAAACGAGCTTGAATATGACGAGGAAGGAAAGATAAAGCCTGTGACCGCAGATTTTGCGGGCGTTGAACCGGCGGGAACGCTTGATCCGTTTGAGCGTGTGAATGCTGCAACTATAGCATGGCTTTCGGGAGTCGGCACACGCCCGAACGGAAATGACGGAACAATGCAGCTCACAGCGATTGATGACGGTGACTGGACGGCGGTAGGCAATGTCGATTTTTCTGACGGTGCATCGGGATTCACGGTCGGAGCTGTATCATCCGCCGGCGGCAGCATAGAGCTCCGTCTCGACAGTGCCGATGGCGAACTCATAGGAACGGTCAATATAACAGGTACCGACGGAACATACGAGGAATACAGCTGTGATATAGGCGATGTGTCGGGAACGCATGATCTGTTTCTTGTGTTCAGGGGCAGCGGCAGTGATATATTTGAGGTAGCCTCATGGCAGTTTGAAAAATAAGCTACGGAAGGGAGTGCATTATATGGAAAAATATCTTGATGAAAGCCTTTCCCTGGAGGAAAGAGCTGACGATCTTGTATCAAGACTCACGGTACAGGAAAAGGTCGAGCAGATGATACACGGCGCGAAGGGTGTAAAGAGACTCGGGATAAGCGAGTATAACTGGTGGAACGAATCTCTGCACGGTGTGGCAAGGGCCGGTACCGCTACGGTGTTCCCGCAGTGTATCGGTCTGGGGGCGACGTTCAACGTACCGCTTGTAAATAAGATCGCAGACATAACCTCCACCGAAGGCAGGGCAAAATATAATGTTCAGAGTGCTCACGGAGACTTTGATATATATAAGGGTCTCACGTACTGGACGCCGAATATAAACATATTTCGTGATCCGCGCTGGGGCAGGGGGCACGAGACATACGGAGAAGATCCGTATCTTGCGACAAGAATGGGTCTGGCTTTTGTTGACGGGCTTCAGGGACATGAAAAGCATATGAAGATAGCCGCCTGCGCAAAGCATTTTGCAGTGCACAGCGGACCGGAGGAATTGCGTCACGAATTCGATGCTAGAGTGTCTAAAAAGGATATGGAAGAAACATATCTGCCGGCCTTCAAGGCGCTTGTTCAGGAGGGCAAGGTCGAATCCGTGATGGGCGCTTACAACAGAACAAACGGTGAGCCCTGCTGCGGAAGCAAGACATTGCTTCAGGATATATTGAGAGACGAATGGGGCTTTGAGGGACATGTTGTTTCCGATTGCTGGGCAATACGTGATTTTCACGAAAATCATCATGTTACCAAGACACCGGAGGAATCGGCGGCGATGGCGCTTAAAAACGGTTGTGATCTTAACTGCGGATGTACATATGAATATCTTATGAAGGCCTATAACAAGGGACTGGTAACTGAGGAGGATATAAACACAGCATTCAAGCGGCTTGCTATGACATGGCTGAAACTCGGAAGATTCGACAGGAAAACAGAGTTTGATGACATTCCGTACAGTGTAGTGGCCTGCAGAGAGCACAGAGAAACGGCGGTAGAGGCTGCAAGGCAGAGTATGGTTCTTTTGAAAAACGACGGTATCCTTCCGCTCAGAGGGAACATAAAAACTATCGGCGTAATAGGACCGAATGCAGACAGCAGGGCGGCGCTTCTGGGAAATTACACAGGGACGCCGATCAGATACGTAACTGTGCTTGAAGGGATAATGAACGAGGCGGAAAAACGAGGAATAAGAGTCATGTATTCTGAGGGTTGCCATCTTTATAAGGACAGGACAAGCGTTCTGGCTAAAAAATACGATCGCGACAGTGAGGCATTGACGGTAGCTGAGCAGTCGGACGTTGTGGTTATGTGTCTGGGACTTGACGCATCTATAGAAGGTGAGCAGGGCGATGCCGGAAACGAGTTTGGATCCGGCGATAAGCATGATCTGAGCTATCCTGCCATACAGCGCCATCTCATGGAGATCGTTTTGGGAACGGGAACCCCCGTTATACTCGTTTCCATGACGGGGAGCGCTATGGATATGCGTGAGGCTGATGAAAAATGTGCGGCTGTGGTCCAGGCATGGTATCCGGGAGGAGAAGGAGGCATAGCGGTTGCCGATATGCTTTTCGGAAAGTTCTCGCCGTCCGGAAAGCTGCCGGTAACGTTTTACGAGTCAACAGAGGATCTGCCGGATTTCACAGATTATGATATGTCCGAAAGGACCTACAGATATTTCAGCGGAACACCTCTGTATCCGTTTGGCTACGGGCTTTCATATACAAGCTTTGCATATGAGGGAGGCGGAGAGCTGCCTATGGCGGAAGAGATGACCATGGAATGCAAAGTGAAAAATATCGGAAATGTTGACGGTTATGAAAAGGTCCAGTTTTATGCGGAGCCGGCAGCTCCGGAATGCAGAGTGCCAAAATATGAGCTGAAAGGCTTTAAAGCCGTGTATCTGAAGGCAGGTGAGGAAACGACTGTGACCTTCACTGTGACGAGAGAGGATCTGCAGCTTGTCGATGAGGAAGGGAACCGGTTCGATACCAAAGGCGGATTCAGATTTTATATAAGCGGCGGACAGCCTGATAAGAGAACCGCGGAGCTTACGGGAAAAGAGCCGCTGATTTTCACTGTAAAATAGTATTAATTGCCAAAGAGCTGTAAAAATATGTGCAGCTCTTTTCGGCGTTATTGAAAAAAACGGATACTTACTGAGAGCGCTCTGTAGGTAATGTGACAAAAGGGAGAGAGTTTGATGTTCACAGTTTTTTTTGCGGACGATGAGCCGTTCGTTCTGGAAGGACTAAAGATAATGATAGACTGGGAGAAACTCGGGATTGAGATAGCAGGTTCTGCCGAAGACGGAAAAACGGCGTACGATATGATAAAGGAGCTTGAGCCGGATATAGTTATTTCGGATATATGTATGTCCGGAATGGACGGATGTGAGCTCATTGAAAAATGTATGACCCAGATGAAGAAAAAACCGAAGTTTATTATGCTCAGCGGCTACAGCGAGTTTGAGTATGTAAAGAAAACAATGAGGTACGGAGCGAAGCACTATCTGTTGAAGCCGCTTGATCCTGAAGAAATACAGAAAACACTTGAGGAGATATGCGGAGAGATCGCGGAGGACAGAGAGAGGGAAGCAGAAAATCTTCGGCTGATCCGTTGCGTTGAAGAAGATGTTTTCAGAAAGCTTTTTCTTTGCGGAAGTGATGCAGAAACGGTGGAACGCGCAAGATTTCTGCTGAATGTGCCGTCTGTTGATACTCCGCTTTCGATGGTAATGTTCAGAATGAATCAGCATATGAATCTGAAGGATATCGACAGGCTCGTCGAAAAGCTCAGGAGCGAGGTACCGGATGAAAATATGCTTGTGATGTATATAGGAATGAGAACGGTGACGGCGATAGGGGCGGAGCAGCCTGTAGTACTTTTGCGGGAATTTGCTGCTGCCGGAGAAAACTGCTGCGACGCTATAAATATATGCTCGGTGCCGGGCATAAATCAGCTTAAAGAGGCTCACAGATATATGATCACAAATGTTTACGGGTCGGCCGGTGAAATAAAAGTTGTTGATGAGCATGATAGGGGCGACTATGAGTTCGGTGTAGATATTGATCCGGACAAGGTCGTGACAATGCTGCTGAAGAACGACAGAAAAAAGGCGGAGGAGACAGTAAAACGTGATTTTGAAATGATGAAGAGAAAGCGGGCACCGAACGGTATCGTGCGCGGATATACGGTGTCACTGCTGTTTGCGATGTATCGTTTTTCAAATGAAATGGGTATAAATCTAGAGGAAATATATAATGAGGCATTAAAACAGTTTAGCAAATCATTAAATTATGACAGAGCAGAGCTGATGTGTATCGACCTGCTTAACAATTTTGCCGATTCGGTCACAAATGTGAGTGTGACCGACGATATTGCCAGCTCGAAGGATATAATGGAGTACATAGAGGAACACTATCCGGAGCATATAACACTCAATGATATTTCGAATGCTGTGTATATCCAGCCCGGAACGGTAAGCAAGATCATCAAGAAGCGCACCGGTATGAAATTCAGTGATTATCTGGCGTATGTGCGTATAAAGCATGCTCAGCTGCTCATGGCGAATACAAACAGGAAGATCACTCAGATAGCATCAGACGTAGGTTATAGCTATTACTATTATTTTGCAAACAGATTCAAGAGTATAACCGGTTATAATCCGTCCGATTATCGCAAAAGGGCGCTTAATAAAGGGTGAGCGTCATGAATGGATTAAGAAATAAGCTGAAGAAAAAGATACTTATATATCTGAACAACAGATCGCTGATGGTGAAATTCACGATAATATGCGTGTGCTGTATCCTGCTGCCGATCATAGTTTCGTGTACCGTTCTTTCGTACAGCCTCAACAAGAATCTGTACAATAGGGAGATGGACAATCTGAATTTTGTTGTCAAGAATGCGATGTCCGAGGCGAAGAATATTTTCGATGATGCTGTAGCGGTGGGAAATGTTATCGCGTATGATCAGGCAGTTATTGAAATAGGCAACATGAGGTTCGATTCGGAACTGGATTATTACGAGTATATGATGAACAATAATCTTAAGGATTATTACGGGACATATATCGTACAGAAGCCGGGTATAGATGGCGTGAAGGTATACCTGAATAATAATACGATACTGAGCGGAGGGATCTTGTGGAAGCTGACCGATGCGGAGAAGGAAAGCGGTTGGTATAAGACCATAG